>JAUZQA010000832.1 GCA_030705665.1 Bacillota bacterium | reverse complement strand
TCAAGCTTTGTTTGTCCAGGGATTTTTGCAAATTGATGTTTGTTACAATTCCTCTTTTTGATGAATCAAGGGCGGCTGCTAATTTTGTTAACGCACCGGCAATTCTAATTTCATCTAATTCATTTCTTGTAAACCAAGTCATATAAGGACGACAATATTGTTTTAATAATGCTTTACTTTTAAATGAGGCAATTAACGCTAATTCTAAACGTTCTTTATGTTCGAGCCCGTTAATCGATTTGTTGGCTAACAAATAGAAGGTATGCTGGCTGCTGTCATCCGAATCAATATAATGCCCTAAATTATAGAAATGAGCACTATAGTCGATAAATTTTTTGATTTCAGCAGCCAGCTTGACACCACATAATATCTCTAATTGGCTGTGCATTTGCTTTGCAAGATAGGTTACATGATCTGAATGTTTGGTACTTATCCCGTAATCATGTATCAATTCATCAATGCTTTCTTTTACGATACGCACAGTATCCGTGCTATTTTCTCTACCTTCATGTTCCTTGAAAGAAATTCCATCTCTTAAACCTTTCCTGCTGAACATAAATTTATCTGCCTGGATATATTCACATAAAGTTACAAAGGTCTCCAATGCGGGAAGAATGATATCGGTACGCTCTTTCGACAAACCCTCAAGTTTTTCTAACTGTGTAATGTTTAACATTTCAATGATATGAAGAAGATGTTTTAAATCTTGCGGAAATATTGTATATTGATGGACGCCAGATAAGGGATATTTCCGCAAATTTTGGTCAATTTCAGCTATATTCCTGGCACTGCCACCGATGGCTATAATAGGTACTTTGAGATTCTTAAGCCAAGGCAAGCTTTGAAATGAATCCTCAATAAAATGGATCAATTTATTTTTTTCTTCACTCGTAATTTTTTCTCCTTTTATAAACTGCTCTTTCAAAGAAACGACGCCGAAAGGGAAACTGTGTGAGTGAATTAATTGCCGATTCCGAAAATAGGTAATTTCTGTGCTCCCACCCCCAAGATCAATCGCGATACCATCAGTTAATGGGGTTGTATGGATGACAGCAAAATAGCCATAAAATGCTTCTTCTTTTTCGGATAGGATCTTAATTTCAAAACCCGTTTGTTCTTTCACTATTGTTAAAACTTCCATTTGATTATGGGCTTGTCTGATTGTAGCCGTTGCAACACATCTTACACTTTCTACTTCATGAAAAGCTAAAATTTCCTTAAATCCTTTTAAGATGTTTACTAATAAATTTATCCCTTCTGTTTCGAGAACGCCATTTCTATTTAAATAATGGCGAAGCCTGGCTGCAGACTTGAAATTTTCTGTCTCCTCAAATTTTTCAATTTCAGTTTTATGATAAATAACTAGACGTACAGTATTCGACCCAATGTCAATGATCGCCATCTTTCTGCTTGAGTGTTTCATTAGTGTCTCCTTTCTGCTCATTATCCTCTGCAAAAAAGCTCTGCAGGACTTTTCTCCCATACAGAGCTCTTCAAAATTTTTATATCCTTTAAATAGATTACTTTGCAGGGATCATTACTATTAAGTAAAGGTTAACCTTCAATAACGGAGTCCAATTCCACGTTTTCAATTAGAACGTTCATTTTTTCTTTTAGCTTATTCTTGATGGCAGTTTTCTCTTTTTTAGGGGCATGAATCTTTTTCTCGTATATTTTTAATTGATCTATATAATCCTTCATGTCATTGACTTTGGCAATTTGGTGCTGGATATCTTTATAATACATTTCC
>JAUZQA010000831.1 GCA_030705665.1 Bacillota bacterium | reverse complement strand
TTTAACTCTTTTTGCATTTGATACAACTCTTCTTGAAGGGCACTCCTGGTGACGGGGTCTAACGCACTAAATGGTTCATCCATCAAGATAATATCTGAGTTTGTAGAGAATGCACGGGCAACCCCGACTCTTTGCTGCTGACCGCCGCTTAATTCTTTTGGATAGCGCTGTAAATATTCTTCCGATAAACCAACCATTGTTAACAAATCTACTGTCTTCTTTTCTATTAAATCTATGTTTTCCCCTTTAAGCTTGGGTATGAGCTCCAAATTTTCTTTGATGGTCATATGTGGGAAAAGACCCGTATTTTGAATAACATAGCCGATATTTCTTCTCAGCTCGATGGGATTCATCTTAGAGATGTCTGTACCATTAAGCAAAATCTTCCCAGAGGTTGGCTGAATCAATCTATTAATCATTTTTAGCAAGGTTGTTTTTCCGCAACCGCTTGGTCCAATAAAGACAACCAGCTGGCCATCCTCAATATCTAATGAGAAATTACGAATAATTGTCTTTGTTCGATACTTCTTTACGATATTTTGAAATTGAATCAAAATCATTCCTCCTTTTAAATTTTCATTCTATCAATATTAACAACTTAATGTTAACACACAAGTTGTTGCTTTGTCTAACTAGCTACAAAATTTGGAAATAAGGAACCATAATAAATGAAGATTAAATCAACCTTTTGTTACAGAAAGTTTAGGTGAAAAGGAGGGAGATTGGAAAAAATAATAGGTTTCAAATTGCATATAAATTGACAATAGGATAGGAAGATTATAGATTTATTGATAAATATAAGTATTCAAAAAGAGGGATATTATTGAAATGGATAAAGAGTAAATTTAGTTCAAAATTTTTTCTTTTTATCATCATAGCCGTTCTTTTGGTTCAACTTCCTATTTTAGGCGATTATGTTAGGGTATTGAATACGGTCATTCATGAATCGGGGCATGCTGTCATTGCCTTATTCGGGGGACATTTAGAGAAGATTGCCTTACTTAGTGATTCGGAGGGGATCACTTATGGGCCGGAATCAGGCAAAATTGAGGGAATATTCAGCAGTATGGCTGGTTATATTTGTTCATCCTTCATGGGCTTTTTTTCCTTTTGGTTGATTCGAAAGAAAAAATATACACTTTTAATTGATATTCTCCTTGGGATTCTTTTTTTAAACCTGATTTTATGGGTTAGGAACCTTTTTGGAATGATTTGGATTGTGACATTTGCTTTCGGTTTTCTTATTTTATTGATTAAAGGGAAACAAAATTTCATTAATCATTTCCTTCTTCTAATTGCCTCCATTTTACTAGTTGACTCTGTCAAAAGTTCCTTTGAAATTTTTGAAATGAGTATCATACATCCAAAGATTGCCGGTGATGCTGCAAATTTATCTATTTTAACTTCATTTATTCCTGCACAGGCATGGGGCGTTTTCTTTTTGGTTCAGGCACTTTTGTTTCCAATTTTAGCTGTAAAAAAAGGGCTTTTTAGAATCGAAGGGATCCATTTTTCACGTCAAGAAAAAGAGGTTCTTTAATAAGTACTTAACAATGTGGTTAGGTAAAAAAACTGTTCTTTAAATTTCACAATTATTCTAATAAATCCCTCCTAAAATAAGATATGATTAATTTATCTTAGATTTTGGGAGGTGCATGTATTTGTTTAAATTAGAAATTTATAGCGCAGACACCCAAGAAATGATTAGAGAAAAAACGTATAAGAAATCTGAACTGATTGAATGGTTTAT
>JAUZQA010000830.1 GCA_030705665.1 Bacillota bacterium | reverse complement strand
TCTTAATAAAGAAGGCTGAATCTCAAGCAAGAGACGCTGACCATCCGTCTGTCCAAGTGGAATTCCCCGAACCCCATTTTGAACTAGAGTAACGATATTGGAATAAAGAAATGTCAGGATCGTTTCTTTATTTCCTATCTGTAAATAGTGGCTGATCATCGAATACGCAAGGGTTGGGTGCCCAAACGCTTTCTTGTTGCGAATCCTTGCTAGGAAATCCGTCAATAATGGAATATCATATAAATCAATGCCCATTCGAATCATTCGCTCGCCAATTCTTCTGTTGGCCTCCCTGGATTCCATCGGAAGACTTTGTACATATAAAAGCTGGTCCCATTTCCAAATTTCATCAACCTGGTTTTCTTGCAGTGCCTCATAAGCAAGCCGACAAGCTAACCCCTCGGTATAGCACAGCTGCTTTTCCAGATAAACTTTAAGCCATTGAAAAAACATCTCCTTGTTATGAACCGTTTGCTCCTGAATATACGACTCTAATCCGAATGAATGGGAAAAAGCTCCCGATGGAAAATTGGAGTCGCATAATTGCAACAATGGCATGAGCTTGCTATACATGCTGATGACCGATATGGCGAAAAGCCTGTTTCACTTTTCGATTTTCCCGTGTGTACGGAATCTTTAATTGGACGAGCAGCTCCTCCACTAAATAATCATATTGGACTAGCATGATATCTTCCTCAAATTGGGCTGGTAGATGCCGATTCCCCAATTGATGAGAGATTTCACCCATTTGTTTGATACTGACGGGACGAATGACGAGAAGGTCATCAGCGGTTACGCTGACAATAATGGCATTGTGCTGATCCAAAAATAAGATATCCCCATCCCTTAAGTCCTTTGGATCCTTTAGACGAATGCCGATTTCCTTTCCATGATCGGTCGTTACACGTTGAATTCGTTTGACTAAATCATCACTTGATACGTACACTCTCTCAATATGACAGCCATTTAAATCCATATTTTCTACATTTCCAATAATTTTTTCGATAATCAACTTCTTTTCCTCCTAAAATAAGAAATATCGCTGAGCCATCGGTAGCACCTCTGCCGGCTCGCAGGTTACCAAAACACCATCTACCTTCACCTCATAGGTTTGCGGATCCACTTCAATCTTTGGCATTTCAGCATTTAGTTTCATATCCTCTTTGGTTAATTTCCTTATTCCCTGAACAGGCTTTATACTTTTCTTTAATCCAAGCTTTTCTGGAACCCCCAGTTCAATCGCTGCTTTTGATAAAAATGTCACGGATGTTGAATACTTGGCTTTTCCAAAGGATGCAAACATGGGACGATATAATACCGGCTGTGGGGTTGGAATTGAGGCATTCGGATCTCCCATTAAACTATGGGCAATCATTCCGCCTTTCATCACGATCTCCGGTTTGACTCCAAAAAAAGCGGGATCCCAGATCACGAGATCGGCCAACTTCCCCACTTCCACTGAACCGACTTCATCCGCAATACCATGTGTAATGGCAGGATTAATGGTGTATTTAGCAATATACCGTTTTACCCGAAAGTTATCGCACTCCCCGTTTTCTTCAGGTAATTTCCCGCGCTGCTTTCTCATTTTATCGGCAGTTTGCCACGTCCTTATTAGGACTTCACCGACTCTTCCCATCGCTTGGGAATCAGAACTGATCATGCTAAAAACACCGAGATCTTGGAGAATATCTTCAGCTGCAATCGTTTCTTTGCGAATCCGAGAATCGGCAAAGGCGATATCTTCGGGAACATCAGGATCCAAGTGA
>JAUZQA010000083.1 GCA_030705665.1 Bacillota bacterium | reverse complement strand
TGCATAGTCGATGTCTCCCTTTTATCAAAATCAACAGTACTAAACCGATTAACACGATGACGCTATACAGTGGTAAGTGGCTCTTGGTTTTTGTTCCCAATGGATAACGGTCTGTGAACATCTTCTCATTATGGCCGAGAAAGGCGTTCATTTTTTCATAGATGGTGATCGCAGGGCTTTTTAAAAATAAGCTGGTCAATTCCTGATCCTCAATCAGTTGATGAAGCGAAGATTGATAGGTTACCGGGAAATCACCAATCCCATCTTGGTTGAGGTCAGGAAGCGGGAACGCGCTGCCCCAATCGTTTCCTTTGCCATTTTTGCTCCAAGAGTTACCTGTTCCTTGCCCTGCCACAGCAATGGCAGGAAAATTGTTTTCAACAATTTGGTTTCTCGTAAATGTTTGCTCGTTGGAACTGGCCCAAAGCTCAATGCCAATTTGATTTTGCATGATCTTGTTTTTTTGAAAAAGATTTCTGGTTGCCTGGTCGAGATAAATCCCCCGCTGGTTCATATAAAATATGTTATTTTCTATATCATTATCATTTGCCTGCAATAGCAGTAATCCAAACGATTGGTTTCCATAGTTA
The DNA here is from genome assembly GCA_030705665.1 of Bacillota bacterium. Next base: position 10,465 of record JAUZQA010000083.1, on the reverse strand, counting down.
AAAATAAATTGGTTGCCTGTAAGTTTAATATGATTTGAATTCATAATGGCGGCGCCGCCTATATTCATTGTGAATATATTGTTTTTAAAAGTGTTTTGATCGGAATACATGTAATGCAGTCCGTAACGGGTATTGCTGATATGATTTTCATCGATGCTATTGTTGTTTGCATAGGTGAAGAACATCCCATCGCGGGTGCCTTCAATTGTGTTATTCAACAGCTGGTTATTATTAGAATAATAGATTTGAAGACCATTGCCTTGACCGGCAATTTCGCCTTTGCCCATCCCATGGATTTCATTGTTCGAAACGATATTATGGTGGGACTGGCTTAGATAAATGCCGTGAAAGGAATCACGGATCTTAATGTGATCAATCGTATTGCCGTTAGTGTAAACTTTAATCGCAGCATATTCCTCTTCAGAATCGCGGCTCATGCTGCTGTGTTCAACGGTAAGATGGCTCAATTTGACATGGGGAGCCTTGATGGAAATCACATTACCTTGTCCGTTTCCTTTAATCACGGTATTTTTTGAACCGATTATTGTGATGCTTTTACGAATAACAAGGTTTCCTTCGTAGGTATGATCCTTTAACTTTACAACCGCCCCCTCTTTCATGGAGTCGACGAGCTGCTGCAAGTTTTCGGCTGCCATATTTTTCTCAGGCTTCATAATGAAAAATAGAGAAAAGACCAAGAGAAAGAGCGTTACTTTTTTCATTTTTTTCGATCCTTCCATAGCGGAATAAGTGTAAGGATAAAGGAGAGTACAATCAGATAGGCTCCTTTTCCCAAGTAACTGTAGGTGGTAAAGTTGGCAAAATGGTTTTGGCCGATTACCGGTGGTACAAATGGTTTTATTTTAATCGGTGCTTCCGGGCTTAGATGTGTTCCAAATGTATTTAACCAATGAAATAAATCGATTACACCAATCCCGCCACCAACGACGAACAGACCGATTAAAATATATAAATAAAGTTTGCGCCGCAATAAAGCAACAGCTAATGTCAGCACCGCAAGGCCGCCAATTAAGTAGCTGAGAAACCCTAGCTCTGGGAAGCTTTTTTCACTAAAGTTGGCCATGCCAATGTAATGGTTCAAGTTGTTAATGATATCAAGCTTTCCTTCGAGTTTATTAGGGTAAACAATAATGCTTAGTCCTTCCGGATATTGTGGTGCATACAAGAGCAACATCCACCATGGATACAAAATCGAAATACCAATGATGATCGCTGCTGCAACTAAAATCAGCGAAGACATAATTGATAGTTTTTTAGTATACAAGTTAATCACCTTTTTTTTAGAAGGGAGGGTACCAATGATTGCCACTGATACCCAACCCTATCATTATTATTTATCTAGGTTAACAAGGCTTCTCGGCACGCCCATAGAAAGTGTGCTTTGTGAGCGGAAATCAACCTCTTATTGAGTTGGCTTAACTAAGAAATAACCTGTCATTTCCTGGTGCAACGCTGAACAGAAGTTTGTGCAGTAAAGCGGGAAGGTACCAGCTTTATTAGCAACAAAGTCTAACGTATTGGTTTCTCCAGGCTGTATTTCCATATTCACATCGTAGCCGTTGATCGCAAAGCCGTGGGTAATATCCTCGTCAAAGTCGATATTGGTTATATGGATATAAACATGGTCGCCCTGGTTAACGTCGATTTCGTCTGGACGTTTTTGCGTATGGTCAAAGGTAAACCTTGAGCGCACCGCCGTACCGTAGACATCAACGCGGTTGCCGCTGCGGACAATTCTTGTTTTATCCTGACTGTAAACAGCATCGGCATTCTTCGTATCCTTAGGATAAACATTGATTGGATGAATCTTATCTGCTTTGACCATCTCTGCATAGTGCGGTTCCGGATTGGCTGGGACCGTGTCAAGCAGATGCATTTTGGCACCGCTGATATCAATTAACTGCATTGTTTCAGGGTGTGATGGACCCACCGACAGGAAGTTATCCTTGGCCAGCTTATTGAGAGACACCAGATATTTTCCATCAGGCGAAACAGTATCTCCTTCTGCAGCGGTAACGTGTCCTGGAGCATACTGAACTGGGATTCTGTCTAAAACCTGCCCTGATGTATAATTCCACTTAACAACTTCAGAAGAAATGAACATCGAAGTATAGGCATTTCCTTTATCGTCAAATGTTGTATGAAGCGGTCCAAGTGCATTTTCAGGGTTAACTTCTTTTACCATTACCTTCTTATACTGAAGAACAGGAATGCCGTTTCTTTCGCCGGCAAATTCTTTATTTTTAATTGCATCAAATGCTTTTTGGAATGAAAAAACAGTCATGGCTGGTGCCAGTTTTCCCGAAGCGATGAAGTACTTTCCGTCCGGAGTTACGTCAACGCCGTGCGGTGACTTCGCACATGGGATCAAATAGATACCGCCTTTTTCTTTTTCAGGAAAAATCATTTTCTGTCCGTTAACGTCTTCATACTTGCCGTCTTTGACCATTTGCGCAAGCTCTTTCCAGTTGAAAAGAACGATGTAATCGCGGTCAGCCTGAGAGGCATTGATTTCAAGCGTGGAAGTAGCTTCCTCGGTATTGTAGGTTGATATTACACCCCAACCATCGGAGGCTTTTTTGCCTGCTTGTGACAAGTCATAAGACCATGGCGGCAAGGCCACCTGATAAGCGATATTTAATTTTTCCGTTTGCTGATTAAGAGTTACCGCACTCATGACACCGCGGTATTTTTGACTGTACTGATCAAGTGGTACATACTGCTGGCCAAGCGGCGCGGAAAAACGTGTCGGCAGGAATAAATACTCCGTATTTGGCGTAACGAAGGCTGCACAGTGCGGCCCTACAGTATTTGGAATGTTAAGAATGTCTTTTGTTGTAAATGTTTTTAAATCGACAACAGCGGCACGGCTGTTCTCAACATCTGTGGCAAATAAGTATTTGCCGTCATAATCGCCATTTGTTTGGGAAAGGGCCGGATGGTGAAAATCACCCATTTGCAGGCCGCCCAGCATTTGTTTTGTTTGGGTATCAAATCCGTAACCGCTTGCCGGATCAGGTGAAAAGATCGGAACAGTCCGGATTTCGCGCATCGATGGAACACCGTAAACATACAGTTGTCCAGAGTGGCCGCCTGATGCGAATAAATAGTATTCGTCCTTTTTCCCTAACGGAACATATACTTTTTCAGCATCCGTGTTACCGCTGCCTACAGTAGTGCTTCCGTTGGCGGCTGCCGTTTTCTGCTGCTGGCCTGGAGAGATATTCCCGAAGGCAACGGTCGCAGCAACAAAGCCGCAAATTAAGCCTGAAACAATCGGAACCAGCTTTTTCGTGTTTATCATTTCGTTCACACCACCTTTATCATTATTGTTTTACTTCAGATGCTTTTTTGAGCAGGTCTAATACTTGCTGACGCTGATCGTCTGTTAATGGTTTTTGTCCAAGAACGCCTGACATGACAGCGGAATTTGGCTGTTTCAGGAATTCCTCAATCGGTTTTCCGTGTTTGCTTTCAACCGTTGTATAGGCCTGTGATAGGTCTGGTCCCACTTGTCCGCCCTTAATGTTTAAAGAACCAACGGAGTGGCACTGGATACAGCCTCTTTTGGCAATGATGTTGTCTTGGTTAACGGCTGTTGCCTTTGAAGCGGTGTCCTGTGTTGCAGTACTTGTATCTGTTTTTGTACTGGAGCTGCTTTGGTCAGCTGTTGCATTGGTGCTTGGGCTAGGGGTTTGGGCGGTAGCTGTTTTTTCTTGGTTACTAAAACCATTTCCTCCAACGAGATCGTAGAGAACATACCCGAACATAAGACCCACGATTGCACTAATGACAAAGCTAAGAATAGCCTTATTCATCTTTCACCCTCCTTTTTTTGTTTTCAACAAATAAATCGTAAACCCGTGTAAGGGTTTGAATTGTGATGTTTGCCACACTTTTTGCTTGTTATGTGAAAACTTTGTGAAAGGGGCTTTACAAATAAAGGTTTGAAAAATTGAACTTTTTGTGAATCTCATCACTTCTTATTGATTAAGATTTTTGTATGATATTGGTAGTGGAAACGGATACCGCCAAATGCAAAGGGAGTGAGCAGGGTGAGTCAAATGGAATATTCACTAAAGCTTCGCCAAACATCACATCCGTTTAGGATGGAGGACTTTTTGCAAAAGCTGGTTTTTTTTCAGGGATTTATCGGTTCAGACGAAGAAAGGGTTTGAAAGTAAAATCCAAGCTATTCCTATTAAAAGGGTGAGCGAATTATTTCTGAGGAAGATGAGGCACGATTAGCTATTTTATGTAAAAAAAGAAGGGGTTAGCCAACAAAGGCAACCCCTTCTTTAAAACTTATACGTCCAAAAACGTTCGTTATTTAACCAAGCAAGTGCTTCAGGATCCTTTACTTCGATCAAGTCAAGCCGATCCTTAAACAACTGCTCTGATTGTGAACGATGGGCCTTGATCGCTGCAAGCTTTTTGTCAGCAACAGGGCTTATATTATGAAGAATATCAGCCGGCCCCAGCTCATCCACACAGTTTGCTGAAAAAGCAACAAGATTGAGCTTCGGCCGCTTTTCTACAGGCAGCCGCTTGACCGCCGCAACAACTGCTGCACCCGTGGCATCATGGTCTGGATGTACGGCATAACCCGGATAAAAACTGATAAGGAGCGATGGCTTTAATTCCTCAATCATATCTGTGATAAGGCCGATCAGCTTTTCATCATCCTCAAATTCAATCGTTTTATCACGAAATCCAAGCATTCTTAAGTCTTGGATTCCTAGAACAGCAGCCGCATTTTTTAATTCTTCCCTGCGAATTTTCGGCAGCCCTTCCCTTGTTGTAAAAGGGGGATTCCCCATGTTTCGTCCCATTTCCCCTAACGTAAGGCATGCATACGTAACAGGGGTTCCGTTTGCAACATGTGTGGCAATCGTCCCGGAAACTCCGAATGCCTCATCATCCGGGTGCGGAAAGATAACCAGGACTTGTCGTTCTTTTTCCATGAGAGATTCTCCTTTCAGTCAATTTATGTTATTCAAATGGTTTTGTACTAATTTCCAGGGTAACGGCCAGTTTTCCTAACGGATCATGTCCGGCAAGCAACAGCCGTCCCTCTTGATCTACCTCAAAGTGAGTAATTCCTTCAGCATAAACCCACCCGATCTGAAGCTTTAAGCCAACGCGATAGGGGTCGCTGCCGATGATTTTCCCATGCTCATAACGGACAAGGGCATTGCGGATATAGGCCCCTGCAGAATAGGGTTTTCCGCCAAGATGTGTTGCATAGGCGCCGTTTGTCGTTTCCAGATGCAGATAAACGTCTTTATTAGCAAACCGATCTATTTCTGACTGGACTGCTTTTTGGTCAATTTTCTCCAACACGCTTACCTCCCTTCCGTTCACCGAATTTTACCTTTAAACTTTCAAAAAGAACATTACTATCATACTAAAATCAGTTCGAAAAAGCGAAGTACATGCTTGAATTTCGAGATGCTAAATATTCGTATAAAAAAGTTCACATTTTCATCATAATTAAACTTATTTTCGTGATAAATGTTACTATGAAAATTTACCTAAGGGTAGTAGTATTTTTACTACAATGAAAAAAACAGTTTATTAGAAAAACCAATAGTTGTAAGTGCTTACAATACAGAAGAAATATGAAACACAATCCTAAATCGGATTGTGTTTTCATTCTCTATGTTTATAGGGATTTAGTCACGTTATGAACCTATTGCAACCGGGGGAAAGTTACTTGTTTAACACAAGTGGACAAATCCTCAACAAGGAGGGATTTCAGAATGAACAGCAGAGGAATTCCTGATGAATATCCGATCACCTTAGTAGTAAATGGCTTTGAGATTGCTGTATTCCAATTAACAAAACAAGATTTAGAGGACTGGGCCTATGGATATTTATATTCAGAAGGATATATCCAAAGCATCGATGATATCACATCGATCATGATCCATGAAGATTTGGGCCGAATTGATGTTGTCCTGCAAAGCGAATTTAATGTTGAACAATGGTTTGCAAAAAAGAAGCATTATACCGCAGGGTGCGGCCGCGGTGTCACCTTTTTTTCAATGACGGATGTAAAAAACTTTACGCCCGTTACTTCGAGTGCCGTCTATTCCCTTAGCTATCTATTAAAAAAGCAAAGCGAGTTTGCGCAAAACTCCCCGCTTTATTTGGAAACAGGAGGCATGCATGGGGCCTGCGTTGTCGATGAACATGGGATGTTAACGGTGAGAGAAGATATTGGCCGCCATAATGCTGTGGATAAGATTATCGGTTATGCGCTCCGACATCGCTTAAGTCCAAAAGGGCTTGTCCTCTTGACGACCGGCCGAATTTCATATGAAATGCTTTCGAAAGCAGCAAAATTTGGTATTGCCGTGGTTGGCTCACGAACAGCTGCAACGAAGCAGGCTGTGCAGCTGGCCCATTTTTTAAACATCGAGGTAGTCGGCTATTTAAGAGGGAAGAAGGCCACAGTTTATACCAACAAAGATCGAGTCCAAGATGACATTAGGGAAAAATTTGCGTGATCCTTGAAAGGGGTGATTCAAAAAAAAAGACCGCTAAAGATGGATTAGAGAGAGGGGAACACCAAAGATGGGAAGGAGCTACGAAAGATGGAGGAAATGAATCTTAGCCGCCGGCAGTTTTTGAAACTATCCGGTGCTGCAGCTGCAACCTTGGCAGTTGCTGAGCTTGGCTTCAATGAAAAGAAAGCATATGCCCAGACGAAAGAGTTGAAAATTTCACAAGCAAAAGTGACACCGACGATTTGCTGCTTTTGCGGCGTGGGCTGTGGGATTTTAGTGCACACCAAGAACAACACCGTCGTTTATACGGAGGGTGACCCGGATCACCCCGTTAATGAGGGAACGCTTTGTAGTAAAGGTACAACCATCAGACAGTTATATACATCTGAGAAACGTTTAACAAAGCCACTTTACCGTGCGCCAGGAAGCAGCAAGTGGGAAGAAAAGTCCTGGGATTGGATGCTTGATACGATTGCCAAGCGGGCAAAAGCAACTCGTGATGCGTCATTTGTAGAAGTGGAAAACGGGGTAACCGTAAACAAGACGGAAAAAATCGCAAGTCTTGGCGGTGCGGCCCTTGATAATGAAGAAACTTATCTGCTGGCAAAATTAATGAGGGGGCTTGGTGTCACCTACTTAGAACACCAGGCACGAATATGACATAGTTCAACGGTTGCCGGTCTGGCACCATCGTTTGGACGTGGAGCAATGACAAACCATTGGAATGACTTACAGCATACCGATGTTGCGCTCATTATGGGAGCAAATCCTGCTGAAAACCATCCAATCAGTTTTAGATGGCTGACGAAAGCCAAAGAAAAGGGCGGAAAAATTATTTCTGTCGACCCTCGTTTTACGAGAACATCCTCACAAGCTGATGTATATGCCAAGCTTCGTTCAGGAACCGATATTGCGTTTCTTGGCGGGATGATTAATTATGCGATTTCTAACAACCTTATACACAAAGAGTATGTTGCTAAATATACAAATGCTGGATTCATTATTAAAGCTGGATACAATTTTAATGATGGACTTTTCACTGGCTACGATACTGTAAAACGAGCCTATGATAAAACATCCTGGGCATGGGAAACAACTCCTGATGGTAAACCAGTGATCGATGAAACACTGGAAAATCCACGGTCTGTCTACCAATTAATGAAAAAGCATTATTCTCGTTATGATGCTGATACTGTTACAAATGTAACCGGAACACCAAAAGAAGATTACTTAAAAGTTTGCGAAACCTTCTGTGCAACCAGCAAGGTTGGAAAATCTGGTACGATTCTTTATGCAATGGGCACAACACAGCATACGGTTGGAACACAAAATGTTCGTGCATATGTCATTCTTCAGTTGTTACTTGGCAATATTGGTTTGCCTGGCGGAGGAATCAACGCCATGCGCGGCGAATCAAACGTACAAGGCTCAACAGACTTTGCATTGTTATATGATAACCTTCCAGGATACCTGCCTACGCCGAAAGCAACAGTGCCGGAGCATAAGACACTGCAGGGCTTTATCACAAAAGAAACACCAACAAGCGGTTATTGGAGCAATAAACCAAAATTCATTGTCAGCTTGTTAAAAGCCTGGTATGGCGATAATGCCACAGCAGATAATGAGTTTGGATACCAATTGTTACCAAAGGGTAATAAAAACTATTCACATATTAATCTATTTAATGCGATGTACCAGGGACAGATCGAGGGAGCATTCCTGTTTGGAACCAATCCTATCGTCGGCGGTCCGAATGCCGGAAAAGAGAAGGAAGCCCTGGCAAACCTTAAGTGGATGGTGGCAATTGACCTTTGGGAAACAGAAACATCTGCATTCTGGCAAAAAGAAGCAGGCAGTGTTCCTGACAGAATTAATACCGAAGTATTCTTACTTCCTGCATCCTCATCGTATGAAAAAGAAGGCTCTGTATCAAACAGCAGCCGCTGGATGCAATACCGCTGGAAAGCCATTGAATCAAGAGGGGAAGCAAGACCGGACCTTGAGGTTATTCACGAGCTTGCACTCCGAATTAAAAATTTATATGCCAACAGCACCAAATCAGCTGACAAGCCAATCCAATCCCTCACTTGGAACTTTGGAAAAGGTGACGAAGTTAATATTGACCTTGTTGCAAAAGAAATCAACGGCTACGACCTGAAAACAGGGAAATTGCTTCCTGGCTTTGGTGCACTGCAAGCTGATGGAACAACCTCAAGCGGCTGCTGGATTTATTCTGGTTTCTATCCGGCTGAAGGCAAAAACCTTTCGCAGCGCCGTGATAATAAAGACACAGGCAATGCCAACTTCCTTAACTGGTCATTTGCATGGCCGATGAACCGTCGGATCATCTACAACCGTGCAGCAGCAGATGCAAACGGCCAGCCGTGGAGCAAAGAAAAAGCGGTCATTTGGTGGGATGCCGTCCAAAACAAATGGGTTGGAAATGATGTTCCAGACTTTAAAGCCGACACTGCACCATCAGCACCTGGCGGAACAGGTGCCTTTATGATGAATAAAGACGGAGTTGCTTTAATGTTTGCGCCGACTTTAAATGATGGTCCATTCCCTGAACACTATGAACCATTTGAAAGTCCAGTTAACAGGAATCCTTTTTCAAGTCAGAAGCTAAACCCTGCAGCTGTTGTCATTCAAGGTGACTTTAACTTAAAAGGGGATAATGAAAACTTCCCAATTGTGGCTACGAACTACCGTGTCAGTGAACACTGGCAGTCGGGCACAATGACAAGGAACCAGCAGTGGCTTTCCGAGCTTGCCGGGCATATGTTCATTGAGATGAGTGAAGAATTGGCGAAAGAAAAAGGCATTAAAAATAAAGATACCGTCATTGTCAGCTCAGCGCGCGGTGAAATCCGGGCATTTGCAATGGTGACAAAACGCTTTAAGCCTTTCACAGTGGATGGTAAAACAGTTCATCAAATCGGTATGCCGTGGCATTTCGGTTTTAAGGGCTATGCTACCGGGGATTCAGCAAACAGACTGACACCACATATTGGGGATGCAAATTCATTCATTCCGGAATTTAAAGCATTCCTCTGTAACGTAAGGAGGGCTTAAGGATGCCGGAATATGTAAAATTTGTTGATGTTACCAAATGTGATGGCTGCCGTGCCTGTATGGTTGCCTGCAAGAACTGGAACGACCTTCCAGCGGAACCGGAGGCTTTCCTTGGCAGTGTCCAAGCCCATAAGAATGTTACAGCAGATACTTGGAATAACCTGCAATACATTGAGCATGTAAATGGTTCAGGAAGCCTGGAATATTTATTCCGCCATTCGTCCTGTTACCACTGTCATGATGCGGCATGTGAAAAGGTTTGTCCCGAAGATGCAATCAGTCATACGAAATTTGGCACAGTTGTCATTGATCATGATAAATGCGTTGGCTGCGGCTATTGTGTAAACAACTGTCCGTTTGAAGTGATTTCCTTGAAAACCTACAAGGATCAATATGGCAAGGAATATCGCAAATCGCAAAAATGTACAATGTGTACCGATCGTCTTGAAGAAGGCCTGCAGCCTGCCTGTGTAACAACCTGTCATACAGGCTCATTGCAATTTGGCGAAAAAACGGCCATGCTTCAAAAAGCACAGCAGCGTCTGCAGGAAATAAAAGGACGTTTCCCAAATGCACAAATCTATAATCCATCAGGTGTAGGTGGAACGAATACAATTTATGTTTTAGCAGAAAAATCTTCCGTTTATGGGATGCCTGAAGATCCAAAGGTTCCAATGTCTGCATTAGCCTGGAAAGACTATGCACAGCCAATTGGAAAGATGATGCTGGGGGCTACCACGATGGCTGTTGTCGGTGCATTTATTACCAACAGGCTGTTTAATAAAGCAGCGAATAGTCATGGGGAAGACGGGAGTGAAAGTGATGAGTAATCAAAACGAAGTGAAAGTACGTCGCTT
>JAUZQA010000829.1 GCA_030705665.1 Bacillota bacterium | reverse complement strand
GAAAGTAGTGATGAACTTGTCTAAGAGGATTATTCTACCAGGACAAACTATTGGCATAATTGGCGGTGGACAACTAGGTAGAATGATGGCTCTTGCTGCAAAAGCAATGGGGTACAGAATCGCCGTACTTGATCCAGAGCCGGATTCTCCTTGTGGTCAAGTGTCCGATGAAAAAGTTATGGGTGCATACAACGACCTGTCAGCTATTAAAAAGTTAGCAGACTTAAGTGATGTCATTACCTATGAATTTGAAAACATCGATTCAGATGCACTTTCCTGGCTTTGTGAAAACGCCTTTGTGCCACAGGGAACGAAGCTGCTTGAAATATCACAGGATCGAATCAAGGAAAAGAACGCTATCGAGCGTGCTGGAGTACAGGTAGCCCCTTTTGCAGTCATTCACTCGTTAGAAGATATTTATGATAATATGGAAATGCTTGGCTACCCGGCTGTGTTGAAGACTTCTCGTGGAGGCTATGATGGAAAAGGCCAGTTAGTTATTAAAGAAGGGCAAGATATTGTAAACGCGGCAGCCCTTCTTGAGCATGGTCCATGTGTCCTGGAAAAATGGGTCCCTTTTAAAAAAGAAATATCGGTCATCTTAACGGGAAGTGTTAGCGGCGAAACAGCAGTGTTCCCGGCTGCAGAAAATATTCATATTAACAATATTTTACATCAAACGATTGCTCCGGCAAGAATTAGTGAACATGCAAAAGATAAAGCAATCCAATGCGCTAAAAAGCTTGCTCAAGAATTTCAACTTGTCGGTACCTTGGCAGTAGAGATGTTTTTGACCGATGATGATGAGATTTACATAAATGAGCTTGCTCCAAGGCCTCATAATTCAGGTCATTATACGATTGAGGCTTGTGAAACTTCACAATTCGAACAGCATATCAGGGCTATATGTAATTTGCCACTTGCATCGACTGATCTATTAAAGCCGGCAGTAATGGTCAATATATTAGGAGAGCACCAAGCGCCGATATTGGAAAAAATACCAGAGATGAAGGATTGGAAGGTACATTTTTACGGGAAAAGAGAGCCAAAGGTAAAAAGAAAGATGGGCCATGTTACCATCCTAAGAGAGTCCGTTGAGACTGCCATTGAAGAAGCAAGCAAGAGCAATATTTGGGTAACTAATTAAGAAAAAAGTTTGGAGGCAAAATTATGATCGATCGTTATACCCGCCCGGAAATGGGAGCTATTTGGACAGAGGAAAATCGTTTCAAAGCATGGTTGGAAGTTGAAATTTTAGCTTGTGAAGCATGGTCTGTTCTTGGGGACATTCCAAAGGAAGATGTTCAAAAGATTCGTGAAAATGCATCCTTCAATGTAGATCGGATTAAAGAAATTGAAGAAGAAACAAGACATGATGTTGTTGCATTTACAAGAGCTGTTTCCGAAACTCTTGGTGAAGAACGAAAATGGGTTCATTACGGATTAACTTCTACTGATGTGGTAGATACTGCCCTTTCTTATCTTTTAAAACAAGCAAATCAAATCTTATTAAAAGATATTGAAAATTTTATTGAGATTTTGAGAAACAAAGCAAAAGAACATAAATACACGGTTATGATGGGCCGTACACACGGTGTTCATGCAGAACCAACAACATTTGGCTTAAAGCTTGGCCTTTGGTATGAAGAAATGAAACGAAACTTGGAACGTTTCAAGCAGGCAGCAAAAGGGATCGAGTTTGGGAAGATTTCCGGAGCAGTTGGCACATATGCAAATATTGACCCGTTTGTTGAGAAATATGTTTGCGAAAAGCTT
>JAUZQA010000828.1 GCA_030705665.1 Bacillota bacterium | reverse complement strand
TTGTCGGATAGTAGGGATGATGATAAGTAGGTTGATAATAGGATTGTTGTGGATTTACATGTTGATAGCCAGCATGGTTGCCGGGATTATGGTGATTAGGATTATGATGATTTGGATTATGATGGTTAGGATTATTACCATTTCCGGAAGATGGAGAACCATTTAATGTGTAGTGATTATATTGTGCGACACAAGCTCCTGATTGACCAGGAGGTGGTCCAGTCGTAATAGTTTTAGTATGAGTCAATTGCCTCGCCTCTTTCAAACAGTTTTAGTTCATAGTATGATGAGAATTTATTTCTGCAACGACTAAAGCGAAAATAGACGATTACACAAAAAAACCGCAAAAGACCAAATGTCCTTGCGGTTTTGTCATCACATCAAATCTACAATTTTTTCATCTATATATTCATTAATAAGCAAACTAAGCTTTAATGAGAGCGAAATATAGTCCGGGCTGCCTGGGCCATTTTGATTGTATAATTCGGTGACTTTTGTTTTGAGATGAGCAATTTCCATTAAAAGGTTCACATTTTCTAGAGGAACAGATACATTAGCTTTCATCACCATACACCTCGTCAAGTATTTTTACGTATTGATTTTGGAAGGCATGATGACTAAATTCTGTCATTTTTTTAATCCCGCATGAACCAACACGTTTCCAAAATCAAATTGATAGTAACACAGTCTATTTTTCCTGTGAATACGCTTTTAAAAAGTAAAAAAATTTAAAAAACCGTAAATAATATTGATATATCAAGTGTCGGCGATAAGTCATTCCAGCCCCCTTGATAAAAGCATCTACCGAAATTGAAACCGTTATTGCGTTATAACATTGCTATAAAAAGTAATAATATTATAAAATTACAAACAAATATGAAAAAACTTTATTTAGAGAATAACCTCCAAAGAAAAATGGAAGAATAATAAAGTTCACTTGAAGAAAGGAAGGAAGTCAATTGATTAATAAAATCGGTCAAATTATGTTGTATGTTAATAATCAGGATGAGGCAGTGAGGTTTTGGACAGAACAAGCTGGATTTAGCATCATAACCGAAAATGACAATGGCCAAGGGATGAAATGGATTGAAATTGCTCCTGCAAAGGAAGCCGAAACAAGTATTGTTCTTCATAATAAAGAATTAATCGCAAAAATGCAGCCGGAGTTGCATCTTGGTACACCATCCATCATGTTTTTTTCAGAAAACCTAGATCAATTATATAAAGACTTTAAGGATAAAAATATAACTGTTGGTGAAATGGTTACAATGCCAGGCGGAAAAGTATTTAACTTTGCTGACCTGGAAAACAATTATTTTGCTGTGATGGAAAAACTGTAATAATGGTAGGAAAGAAGTCGGAAAAATATCCACCTGGAGTCAGAGTACTTTTCTTAAATCTCTAAATAATGGATAATAAAGGTGCTTTTACATACAAGGGAGGAATCAGACATGCCATCTAGTTTAAAGGATACCGCAGCATTACATAATGGTGTAAAAATGCCATGGATGGGACTGGGTGTTTTTAAAGTAAAAGAAGGGGAAGAGGTTATCCAATCTGTTAAAGCGGCACTGAAAAATGGTTATATCCATATTGATACAGCTGCGATTTACGGAAATGAAGAAGGTGTTGGCCAAGCCATTAAAGAATCTGGTGTTCCTCGGGAAAACTTATTTATCACTACAAAGCTTTGGAATACAGAGCAAGGGTATGACTCTACTTTAAAAGCATTTGAAACAAGTATGGAAAAACTGGGACTGGATTACTTAGATCTTTATTTA
>JAUZQA010000827.1 GCA_030705665.1 Bacillota bacterium | reverse complement strand
TCCTCTTCCGAATCAATGTTATAGATAGCAAAACCCAAAAAAATCGGTTCGTTTACTATTAGCTTGAACCCCCTACCTACAGATTCGAAGTGCAGACCAATAACTCATGACAGTATTCAATGATCTCCCGCCGTCGGATAATGCCGATGAAAATCCCCTGATCATCCACGACCGGGACGAAATTTTGACTGATTGCCTTAGGAATTAACTCCTCCATAGTTGATCCGATCCGCACCGGATGATTCACCATCCGCCGCGGCACTTCGGAAAGCGGGATGGACTCCGTTTCCGCCATATTGAAGATCGAATCGTTCTTAATCTTCCACAAAAGGTCTCCTTCGGTGATAGTTCCTACATACTTACCGGCTTCATCAATGATGGGCACCGCTGAATAGCGGTGATATTCCATCTTTTCCAGCGCTTGCCGAAGTGTGGAGTGAAACGGCAAGTAAACCACGTCACTTTTAGGAATGAGAAAAAAAGCGATATTCATTTGTAACTCCTCATCGTCGATAGAATCAAACCTATGTTTCCTTATTCCACAAAGCAAATAAAAAAACCTCCCTTAGCAGGCAGGAGAAGTCTGTGAATATCTGTAAAAACCACCTTTATTAACGAATAGAGCTTAATTTACTGTCTCATCAAATGTACTAATCATTTAAGCCCTTTCCATCGAGAATTTGCGGCATACATTTTTCAACCCTCGACTCCCGGGTTTTGGATTGTTTGGGTGCGGAAAAATAAAGAATGTATGCTCTTTGCCGTCCTGGAGTCAATGCCTCAAAAGCATTTTTTACGGCAGGGATTTCATCTAATTTTTTTTGAAATTCTTCGGGAATTGTATATTCAGAAGTCTTTTTATGATTCACTTTCAAACCGGCTTTTTCCACTTCAATGGCTTCATAAATATAGGTTTTCAAGATAGGTTCCATCTCAACTATTTCTCGAACATTATTGAATCGAATCTGACGACTCGCCTGCACATTCTCCGTTTGTTGGATCAGAATACCATGGGCATCTTTTAGCAAAGCGCCTTTGAAAAACAGAAGGGCAAAGTATTCTTTAAATCCACCTATCATAACTATGTTACTTTTTTCAAACGTGTAACAAGGTTGACCCCACTTTAATTCTTCGGTCAGCCCACAATCGAGAATGATCATTCTTAATTTCTTGAATTCTTCCAGCCACTTTTGGGCTTTACTTAAAAATTCATCAACCTTAGGATTCATTCTACTATTGGTCATCAAGGGACACCTCTTTGCAATTTTTTGGTCAACTGACAGTCGAGAATGATCATTGTCATTTTCGTCAATTCTTTCTCTCAATTTTGGCTTTTTCCGAATATTCATCAACCTTGGGATTCATTCTACTCTTTTTTCATGATGTCATTCATCAAAGTTCGGGAAACTCCCGGCTCTTTATCAAATTATTGCCAGCAAATTTTTAAATTTACCTTTTACATATAACAAATTGATTAACATAACCCCTGACACGGAAAAGTTTGAAGGGTGAAGTTTGAAGTTTGAATGAGTTTCTCTCCCCTCTTTACAGCCTATATTATACTTCACTAGAAAATCGGAACTCCAAAAAAGGCCCAAATTCGATAATTGTTCGGAGCATCGTTGGTATGATAAAATAATTATGGAATAGTTTACGTATTATATTACTCATTACGAAAGAAGCAATTGAGCTGAGTGGTGGTGCATTAGCTGTGGAAAAACCATCGTTTACCTTTGATCAGATTGTCAAATCAACAGATGCTGCCAAGAAATTTGGAACACT
>JAUZQA010000826.1 GCA_030705665.1 Bacillota bacterium | reverse complement strand
GCTTTGCAAAGATTAGTGGCGGAATTTCTGGTACTTTTTCCAATCCGCTTGTAAACGGAGCTGTTACGACTAGTACCTTAGCCGGTGTGACTGGGTCTGCATCAGGCGGAATGGGAATTGCGTTAAGTGCGATGGCAGACAAGTACAACCAAGCGATTGCCGCAGCCAATATTCCTCCGGAAGTTATGCACCGTGTTGTGGCAATGGCATCAGGTGGTATGGATACTCTTCCGCATAACGGAGCTGTAATTACGCTGCTAGCTGTTACTGGACTAACCCACAAACAATCTTATCGTGATATTTTCGCTATTACCCTGATTAAAACAGTTGCAGTGTTTATAGTTATCGGGGTCTACACAATTTTTGGTATTGTATAAGAAGGGGAGGAAGTTATAGATGGATAAGGCTCAAGAAAAGCAACTGGTTAATACGACAAAATTGCTCGAAGGAAAAACAGCCTTTATTACGGGCTCTGCCAGCGGAATTGGCTTGGAGATTGCTAAAACCTTTGCAAATGAGGGAGCAAGTGTTGTCATTTCTGATATGAATACAGAAAAATGCGATTTAGTTGCCAGTGAATTAACAGAGCAGGGATTCGAAGCAATCTCGGCACCATGTGATGTTACGAATGAGCAAAGATTTAAAAATGCCCTTGATACTGCGTATGAGAAATTCGGAACAATTGATATTTTAGTCAACAATGCCGGGCTTCAATATGTGGCACCAATTGAGGAATTCCCAACTGAAAAGTTTGAGTTATTGGTAAAAATTATGCTGACAGGTTCTTTTATTGGAATCAAAAATGTATTTCCAAAAATGAAAGAGCAAGGTTTTGGCAGAGTGATCAATATGGCTTCCATTAATGGTGTCATTGGTTTTGCGGGTAAAGCTGCGTATAATAGCGCCAAGCATGGGGTTATTGGTTTAACAAAGGTTGCCGCATTGGAAGGCGCTGCCCATGGAATCACCGTCAATGCTTTATGCCCTGGCTATGTGGATACACCGCTTGTAAGAGGGCAATTGAAAGATTTAGCTGCCACAAGAAATGTCTCCCTTGAAAATGTTATTGAAGAAGTCTTGTTCCCGCTTGTTCCGCAAAGACGTTTATTATCGGTTTTGGAGATTGCTGATTATGCCGTCTTTCTGGCCAGTGATAAAGGAAAAGGAATCACAGGTCAGGCCGTTATTTTAGACGGCGGTTATACAGCACAATAAGTTTGCAAGTACTACAAATCATTCATATATTTGTAACTAACAAATAACAATCATTAGCTGCCATTTGTTTGGCAGTTTTTTTCTTAAAAAAGTAATCCTTTTTTGCTATAATAAACGTATATAAGGGGGTGATATGTTCATGAACTTAGGTTTGGTAGAAATTCCGAATAATTGGCTTGAGGAAATTATTAATCTATCAGCTGAACATATAGTAGTGGTGAATCGTGAGGGGATTATTTGCTATATCAATTCAGCTTATTGTGATTTTTTAGGAACAACAATTGAAAGCGCTTTAGGGAGACCTGTTCAGGAAGTTATTGAGAACAGCCGGATGCATATTGTTGCCAAAACAGGTCAGAAAGAGTTAAATGCCCTTCACCCTATCAATGGAACGGAAATGATTGCAAATCGCTATCCTCTGATTGTGAATGGTGAACTGGTTGGTGCATTAGGAACAGTCATTTTTCGGAATCCAGATGAACTAAGGCTTTATAAAAATAAAATTGAACATCTCGCCGAAGAGCTTAACTTTTATAAAGCAAAAGCCGAAAAGGAAATGAAAAGCAAATAT
>JAUZQA010000825.1 GCA_030705665.1 Bacillota bacterium | reverse complement strand
TAGTTCATATTTTAGGGAAGAATCAATTTATTACCATGTACCTACCGTAACTTTAATGCAGGAAATAATAGCAGATATTGAAAATGGAAAATCAAAAGGATACATTGCTTCAAAGTTTCATTATTCGTTAGTATGTCTCGTGGGTATTATCGCAAAGAAATCAGAAGTTAATAAGATTTGTTTCAGTGGTGGTGTTTTTCAAAATTCTTTGCTTGTCGATTGGGTTCAAAATGAATACTGCAAAAAATACGATTTGAATTTCCATAGAAAATTGTCACCTAACGATGAGAACATTTCTTTCGGGCAAATGGTCTATCACGATAACAACATAACGAGCACAAGTTCGACGACAAATAAAGAAACAGAATTTATGATTTATAACGCTAAATTATAAAGCATGAAATATATATCAGAGTTTCGTTCACCCGAAATAGTGAATACGCTTTTAAGAGAAATCAAAAATACTGTTAAGGGTAAGTGGAACATTATGGAAGTATGCGGAGGACAGACACACTCGCTCGTGAAAAACGGAATTCTTAACATGCTCCCAGAGAACATTCAAATGATACACGGGCCGGGTTGCCCTGTTTGTGTTACCCCCGTGAGTTTAATTGACCGGGCTGTACACCTTGCAATGGAACACAATGTAATTCTCTGTTCTTATGGTGATATGATTCGTGTACCCGGCTCCGGTATGAGCCTGCTTGAAGCAAAAGCAAGGGGCGCTGATGTGCGCATTTTATATTCCCCTCTTGAAGCAGTAAAAATTGCAAAAGAAAATCCCGGGAGAGAAGTAGTTTTTTTTGCTGTAGGGTTTGAAACTACCGCTCCTGCGAACGCACTATCGGTTATCCATGCACGAAAAGAGAATGTTAACAATTATTCCATCCTAGCATCACATGTGTTAGTGCCGCCTGCCATAGAAGAAATTATGAATGACGAATTGAGTAGGGTAGATGGATTTCTCGGTGCCGGGCATGTATGTGCTATAATGGGTATTTATGAATATTATCCTCTTGTTGAAAAATATAAAGTACCTATCGTTATCACTGGTTTTGAACCGGTTGATTTGCTTGAGGGAATATTAATGGTAGTTAAACAATTAGAATCAGGTGAAACTAAAGTGGAAAATCAATATGCAAGAATCGTAAGCGAAGAAGGTAATGTAAAAGCGCAGGAAATGATATACGAGGTGTTTGAAGTAATAGACCGTTTGTGGCGTGGCATGGAAGTGATTCCGATGAGCGGTTACAAAGTAAAAGATTCCTATCGCGATTTTGATGCAGAAAAAAAGTTCAATATTCATATTGATGAAGCTCTGGAAAATCCGGAATGCATCGCAGGCGATATTATGAAAGGAATAAAAAAGCCATTTGAGTGCCAGCACTTCGGTAAAAAGTGTAAGCCCGTTAGTCCTTTAGGTGCGCCAATGGTATCTAATGAAGGAGCATGTGCGGCATACTATCATTATTCAGGAATGGCAGAACAATTGGAAGTATGAAAATCTTAATCATCACAACATCATTTAACGGGATGAGCCAGCGGGCATGGGTTGAACTGGACAGGCTTAATCACCAGGTAAAAGTGCATATCGCCACCACGCAGGAAAACATGCAGAATGCTGTAAGCAACTATCAACCGGAATTAATAATTGCGCCATATCTTAAAACTGTAATTCCCGAAGCCATATGGAAAAATTATACTTGTCTTATTATCCATCCCGGCATTGTTGGTGACCGTGGCTCGGCATCGCTGGATTGGGCTATTCTAAATAATGAAACAGAATGGG
>JAUZQA010000824.1 GCA_030705665.1 Bacillota bacterium | reverse complement strand
CCGTTATTGCAACAGGACGTGGTACCAACAGGATGGATGACAAATGCACAGTTTCTAGCGGGCTATGGAGCAGCACAAGCAGTGCCTGGTCCTTTATTTACCTTTTCTTCCTACCTTGGTTTTGTATCGAAGCCGTATCCTAATGGGATAGTGGGAAGTATACTTTCACTCATTGCCATTTTTTCACCTGCATTTTTGCTTGTTGCAGGTGCACTTCCATTCTGGAATATCCTTCGATCCCGGCCAGGATTTCAATCAGCTCTTGCCGGAATAAACGCATCTGTCGTTGGCATCTTAATTGCCGCCCTATACAATCCAGTATGGACTAGTGCAATCAAGACACCATACGATTTCTGTCTTGCACTCATCGCTTTCGGTCTACTTATGATTTGGAAGCTTCCACCTTGGATTGTGGTCATTGTTTCTGCGCTGGGTGGTATGATTATTTCCACATAGAGGTTCTGTTGCCTTAGGGTTTCTCTAAGGCGTTTTTTCATTTTCATTTATTTTCGTTTATACAAGTTGATATATGCAAAGGTTTCTTGTTGGGGTGAATGGTATTTGTATATCCATTCTTGTGCTTGCTGAATCACTTTTTCACGTAAGGCAACATTACTTACAATTGATTGGACAGCCTTGTTAAATTCATCCATCATAAAAACGCTGGGTATAGACCTAGCGTTTTTATGTGTTTACGAGTTTATTTGATTGTGTGTAAGGAAAATTCAAACTATAATTACAAATTTTTCTTTTATTAAAGAATATTAACAATTTATTTAAGAGTAATATATTCCAAATGAATCGACAAACTTTTAAAAATAGCTTGTCTATAATGGCAACTACAAATGGAAATCCAATTCGTGATGGAAGGAGGAGCGCAAATGGTACCTAAAACACTAATAAAATTATCAGTGCTTGTATTTTGTTTCATTCTTCTTTCCGCTTGTGGAAACATGAAAGAAAAAATGAATCCTAATGAAGACCCAGTAAACGTTCGGACTGAAGAACCTGCTAGTCCAACTGATGGGAAAGTAAATCCACCCGATGAGCTTTCCAATCAAAATTTGTATCCATGAAATAGAGAGGTGTTTGAATATGAAAAATTTACTTCGAAATGCTGTTCAATTACAAAAGCAAAATTTAATTAATAAGCTATTAAAATCGGGAATTTATAAAAAGAATGATAAGCATCTTTATGAATTGACTTTGAGTGAGCTTGAAAATGAATATAAATATATAAAAACGATCGCTTGGGAACAAAGATAAAATTTGAAAACAAAATAAGCTAAATACGTAATAAGCCATTGGGGCTCATTATGGTCAATGGCTTAATAAAAATGGGTGGCAGATCACATACTAAAACACTATATTACGGAAACTATTACATTTATTTTTAAATGTTATCGAATTTTAACATTTTATTTAAGAATGGTGAATTCCTGATAAATCGACAACTTTTTAAAAATACTTTGTCTATAATGAATGTGTCTAATGAAAAGTAGGTAGTATTTTTCAAATGGAAGTTTACCGATGAGTTTTTAAAATGGCGATATTAAAGGAAACTGTGGAACCTTTAAAAAGCTTAGTGATTTAGAGAAGGCAAAAAAAGTTACAAGGTAGCCAATAGACCTTATTGACGACCAAGAAGGCAAAAAAATAGTTTACAAGGTAGCCAATAGAGCTTATTGACGACCAAGAAGGCAAAAAAATAGTTTACAAGGTAGCCAATAGAGCTTATTGTCGACCAAGAAAGCAAAAAAATAGGTTACAAGGTAGTCAATAGAGCTTAT
>JAUZQA010000823.1 GCA_030705665.1 Bacillota bacterium | reverse complement strand
GATTGGCTCGCATGACTGAAGAAGAAAGGTTCGGCGGCATACCTAAACATTGTAATAAAGATGGTCATCAATATGGAGAATTTATAGCATACTCCATATACGCCGAGCTGGAATTCCGGATTCGCTGATTCCGGGATGATCCATTTCATGATGACCCGGTCAAAGGTCTCGTTTACACTCCCTGCAAGGCCTAAAATCATCAGGGGCCAGGCATATTTGAAAAGTTCTGTCCAGAGGTGCTTGTCAAATTTATAGGATATATGAAAATATTCCGGGATAAGAAGGATCATTGTGATGATGCTGGCAATAAGGTTCGCAATGAAAATGTACCCCACTCCTATCTTTGGATTGTAAATGAATGATATTGCTTGTTTTAAAATTGATCCTTCAACATGTTTTGCAATCCATGGAAGAAACCATAGAAAGAATAAATTAAAAAAGATATAGGTGAAAATATTGACGGTCTTGATAATTGCAAAACGTAATGCCTTGTTTTCGATTCTTAGTTTTGCAAAGGGTATTGCCGATAAGGTATCCAGACATAAGATAAGTGCAAACCAAACAACATACTCCGGATGACTGGGATAGCCTACCTGATAAGCAATCGTATTGCTGAATAGCAGGATACCCAGTAAAAAGATTGAGGAGGAAAAGAGGATGGAAAGCAATGATGTAGAATACACAGCGTCGTTTCCTTTATATTTTATGGAAAATCTAAAATAGGCTGTTTCCATTCCATAGGACAATATGTTGAGTACGAATGGAACGATCGCATAAAAATAAGGAACTACCGCTAATTCAGCGGGATGTTTGAAAAACTGGGTCCAAATAAAGGTAAGGAAATAACTTAAAAAGCGTCCTACTATTGTCGGCAATCCATAGATTGCGGTCTGTCCTGCTAATTTTTTTAGTGGGTTCGAAGCCATATATTAAAAAATACAAATGTAAGCATAAAGAAGTACCTAGTGATGAATACCCTATTGGTCGGTGGATGGAAAGCTTAAAATAAATGTTGTTCCAAATCCTTCCTGCGATTTAAACCGTATTGTTCCTCCAAAACTCTCGGTAATATTTTTCACCATGGCCAATCCAAGACCCGTTCCTGTTGACTTAGTAGTAAAAAAAGGAGTGAATAATTTTGGTTGTAAATCTGGCTTGATACCCGATCCATTGTCTGAAAACTCTAGAATAGTAAATTTATTGTCTTCATATATTGAAATCGTAATTTGGCCATGTTTTGAGGAGGTTATGGATTGAATGGAATTTCTGAAAAGGTTGTTCAAAACCCGTGCAATTTGTTGTTTATCCGCTTTGATGGGTTGCTTATCCTTCGATAATTTAAGTTTGATGCTTAAATTAGGGGAGTCAGAAAATAAGGTCACGGCTTCCTTGACCGATTGGTTTAAATCAATCTTTTCGAGAACGCTGGCCGGCATCTTGGCAAAATCTGAAAATTCAGCGGATATGGTAGCGAGTGCCTCAATCTGAGTGATCATGGTTTGGGTGAATCGATGAAGCCGCTTTTCGAAATCAGGCGATTGATCAATCCAGGCCTTTTGAAGATGTTGTACACTGAGTTTCATGGGGGTTAACGGATTCTTGATCTCATGGGCTATTTGTTGCGCCATGATCCTCCATGCGCTCTCCCTTTCTGAACTGACAAGCATTTCTGCACTATGTGCCAGATCATCAACCATTTGATTATAATGTACAATCAAATCTGTCAATTCATCCGCTCCTTTCCAGTTGATCTTTTCAGGCTTTTTAAAATAGTTGATCTGACTGATCTTGTCTTTG
>JAUZQA010000822.1 GCA_030705665.1 Bacillota bacterium | reverse complement strand
GTACTGCTTGGGAGGGCATGGAGACAGGCAGCAGAGCGGCAGCAATCGGTGGGACAACGACCCTTTTTGATATGCCCCTGAATTGTAAACCATCGGTGACAAGTTTACAAAGTTTAGTCGATAAAAAAATGTATTTATCCTCTCTCTCCTATGTGGATTATGCCCTTTGGGGTGGTATGACGGGAGATACTATTCAGTCACAGGAATTTATCCGAATGGCGGAAGGGATTATCGGCTGGAAGGCTTTTATGTGTGAGAGCGGAATAGAAGATTTTAAAATGGTTTCTTATGAAGAATTAAAACAAGCAATGAAAATAGCCAAAGAACAAAATAAAATCCTTGCCCTCCATGCCGAATGGGAGGATGAACTTAATAAGCTGGCCTCTTTTTATAAACAAACCAGGATCAATGACCGAATTGCCTATCTGAATAGCCGCCCCATTTCTGTGGAGGAAAAGGCTGTCAGCAATGCTTTGGAATTAGCGGCAGCATATGGTACTTCCGTTCATTTTGTTCACATTAGTAGTTCAAGAGTTATTGAAATGATCCAACAGGCAAAAAAGAGTGGTGTCAATGTAACGGTCGAAACGTGCCCGCATTATCTTGTCTTTGATGATCAAGATTTTATTAGGCAAGGTCCAATTCTAAAATGTGCCCCACCATTACGGTCCAGGGAAGAAGTAGAAAAACTGTGGGATTGCATCGATAGAGGCTTGGTCGACACGATTGCCTCTGACCATTCACCATGCTTGTACTCTATGAAGTCAACCAATTCTATTTGGGATGCATGGGGAGGTATACAAGGAGTCCAGTATACGTGGCTGGCTTTACTTGATCAGGCACTGAAAAGGAAAATAAATCTTTCACGAATATTACCATTAGGTACAGCTAATGTGGCAGATCGGTTTGGCGTTGCCGGCAGAAAAGGGAGAATTCTCCCTGGAATGGATGCGGATCTTGTCCTAATAGCATTAGATGAACAAACACATGTCGATCAAAAATCAATGGCCTTTCGGAATCCTTTTTCTCCATATGAAAACTTTACTTTTCAACTCAAAATAAAAAAGACGATTCTCCGTGGAAAAGTTATCTATGATGATCAAATCGGGGTAACGGAAAAACATGGAATTTGCCTTTTATGATGGGAGGTCTTGAGTTGAATAAGATTCCTAATCACCTGGCTGAAGCCATCCAATGGTTAAGCGAATTTGGGAAAGAAGAAGGCGGAGGGGTAACGAGGACTCTTTATTCCCGACCCTGGAAGGAAGCACAGGAAGCACTTAAGTTTTGGATGGAGCAGCTAGGGTTTCATCCATATTATGATCCTATCGGTAATTTATTTGGAAGATTATCCTCCGCCGAGAAGGATGCCCCGGTAATCCTTGTTGGATCGCATGTGGATACAGTCAAATCAGGAGGAAAATATGACGGAGCATATGGGATCATAGCCGGAATTCTTGCATTAAACTATTTAAAACAGAAGTATGGTACGCCTAAACGGCATATTGAGGTTGTCTCCTTATGTGAGGAGGAAGGAAGCCGTTTTCCACTTACCTGCTCGGGATCAGGGATGATCACAGGGGCATATACCACCGAAAGTTTTCCGGGTTTAAAGGGATTTGATGGGGTAACCTTTGAGGATGCAATGATGGAGGCAGGATTTGGTCCTTTCAATCAACCATACACGGTACGTGGAGACATTCGTGCTTTTGTTGAATTACATATTGAACAGGGTCCCGTGCTGGAAAAGTTGCAAAAATCAATAGGAATTGTCGAAACCATTGTGGGTCAAAAACGCTTTCG
>JAUZQA010000821.1 GCA_030705665.1 Bacillota bacterium | reverse complement strand
TAGTTCCATTTTACCAATATGATTACAAAAAAACTGTTATTTTCTTCACTTTCTGTCTATTTATTTAATCCGCATGAATTGCCTAATAAAACCTTTTGGAACTGTTTATTTTAATGCTTTCCAATCTAATTTAATGTTAAGATTGTCACATTTCTCAAAGGGAAATCCAATTTTTATAAAAGTTTTCACTATATTGTCATTGTTTACGTCTTTTTTACATACATTCTTAAGCTAAAATAAAGTAGTATACCAATCGTATCATAAAAGTACCTTCATTGGGGGATAACATAAATCATTCAGAACAAGGGGGAGACAAATGTTAACATCCATTAAACCAACCCAGTCAATTGAAATAAAAGAACTGCTGCAATTCGCTGATCGAACATTTAAATGTGAAAAGGGGACATTTTTATTTCAAGAAGGAATGGAAGCAAAAGAACTTTATATCATTCTATCCGGCAGAGTACAAATTAGTAAGATTACTGCTGATGGCCGTGAACTTTCCTTACGGATCTGCGGGGAAAATGACATTTGTGGTGAGTTAACATTATTTACCGATAACCCTAAATATTTATTAAGTGCGAAAGTTATCGAAGATGGAGAAATTGTAGCGATTCGTAAAGACGTACTTGAAAATGAAATCTTCCAAAATAGCACACTGGCTTTTGAATTTATGAAGTGGATGAGTGATCATTTTCGTAAAACGCAAACAAAATTCCGTGATCTTGTGTTAAACGGGAAAAGAGGAGCACTATTTTCTACTCTTATACGTATGTCAAACAGCTACGGCGTACAACAAAAAAATGGAATTTTAATTGATTTGCCGTTAACGAATCAAGAATTAGCCAATTTTTGTGGAACATCAAGGGAGAGTACGAACCGGATTTTAAGTGAGCTGAAGAAAGACAATATTATTTCCGTTAAAAAGGGGAAAATTACGATTTTGGATTTACAATACCTAAAGAATGAAATAGGCTGTGAAAATTGTCCAGCAATCTTCTGCAGCATAGAATAGTTTACTAAGTAAAGGGACGGCGAACCGTCCCTTTATTTTTCTTACATTTCACTTTTTTCTTTTTCTCTTAAAGCTTTTGGGATATACACACAGAATGGTTCACTTTCGAGATAATCCCCTGACATGGCATATGCTCTTGACCTCGAACCGCCACAGACATAACGGAATTCACAAACACCGCATTTCCCTTTAAATTCGTCAGGATTCCGCAGTGCTTTGAAAATAGGAGAATTCCTGTATATATCCGCCAATGACGTTTCACGAACATTTCCAGCCTTAACTGGTAAAAGACCGCTTGGATAAACATCACCTATATGAGAGATAAATACAAATCCATTACCATCGTTTACACCCTTGGGTGCTCTTCCTAGGCCATCAATCGAACCAGTTAAACCTTGCTCTGTTAAAGCATTTAAATAGTTGATTTCTTGAGTTTGGTCTTTTGCTTCCCGCATTTTCTGCTGAATTACAACGCGGCGGTAATGCTGTGCTTCTGTTGTTTTAATATCAAATGGCACTTTTTTACTTAATTCATATAGCCATCTAAAAACCTGCTCATGCTGCACAGGGGAAATCATATCGGATTCCTGGCCCCGGCCTGTTGGAACAAGGAAAAATACACTCCATAATACGCATTTTAGATCTTCAACCATTTTAGCCATTTCATCTAAATAATCGATATTATAACGAGAAATTACGGTATTGATTTGAACAGGAATCTCAAGTTCATGCAAATATTTGATTCTTTCTAATGTTAAATCAAAAGAACCGGCAGTACCGCGGAAATGG
>JAUZQA010000820.1 GCA_030705665.1 Bacillota bacterium | reverse complement strand
TCAGGCAGATCCATCGCTATGGTGGGTTATCATTTCAACGGGAAGTATTATCATTATGACATTATCCTATGTTGGCTGGAGAAAATATAAAGGTGATAAGGATATTCATAAAGACCACAGAAGAGAGTATAAAGATTGACAGGTATATTCAGCATGAATCCAATAATTGCACAAGCATTTGCAGAATGTTATTTTCCAGAAATACGAGTTTGTTAGACTAGTAGTCTTTTAAACAGAATACCTCCAGATTATTGAATTCTCTTAAATTAATTATAAATAATTTAATAATATTAAATTATGCGAAAATAATAAAATTTCCTATTTTCAATGACTGAAAAGAACCGTCCCTGATTATTGTCCGAAAAAAACTTCAAAAAGATGACATTAGGTTTCATCATCTTTTTGAAGCTTTAAAATGGATAAAATTTATTTTTAATAACCAAGGTTTGAAGATGAGGTAAGTTCCCCAAAGGATTAAAGCATTAATTCGTTGGAAGCCTTACCCGAACTGGTAAGCTTTCTATTAAGCAATAACGAAAAGGGGATACTCAAACAAGTCAGAATCGTCGCCAAAATAAATACATCGTCCAATCCTTTAACATAGATCTCAGGAGACATTCCCTCTGCATTTCCATGAAAGGCCATCCTGGAATAGAAAAATGAAGTGAATATTCCGATGGACATTGCTCCTGTCACCTGTCTGGTCCAATTAATCAAAGTGGAGGCGTCACCCGACAGATTAGATGGGACTGCATCCATTCCTGCATTGATGGTTGGAGTCGTTGATAATCCAAGTCCTATATAGCGAAAGGTCATCCACAGCATGACAAACCCTGGAGTCGAGTTCACTGTTAAACGGCTAAATTCCCACGTAGCAATCAGTAAAAACAGTGTTCCAGTCAAAATCAATGGACGCGGACCGACCTTTTTGTAATATTTGGAACTCAGCGCAGTGGCCACTGCCATCGAGAGTGCAGGAGGAAGGAGCAACAAACCGACTTCAGTCGCTGTCATCTGATGAATTTTCAACAAATACAAAGGTATAAAATATATTCCCGTAAATAAACTGCTAATTAATATTGCTGAGGAAACCAGACTTAAAACAAATGTCTTATTTTTAAAAAGCCGCAGCTCCAATAACGGTTCCTTAATTCGAAGTTCTCTCCAAATAAAGTAACTGATAGAGAACACCCCTATAATAAAGCAGATGCTTGACTTTCCTGAAAGCAATCCCCACTGATGCAGATTACTAAATAAAACTAATAAAGTCAGGCTGCCAAAAGCGACGCCGATCATGCCCATCCCATCAAATGAAGATTTCTGGTAATCTGTGTTTTTCTCCAGGCTTACCCACCCAAATACCCATGCTATCACACCAAACGGAATCATCATTAAAAAGATCAACGGCCAATACCATGATTGAAGCCAGCCGCTGATGGTAGGGGCTAATGCAGGACCTAAAACAGAAGCAGCCGACCATAAGCCTAAAGCCCTGGAACGTTTGTGTACCGGTATCATTTGATAAATGATCGTCAAGGTCACAGGCTGAATAATCCCGCAAAAAAAGCCCTGAACAATCCGCAATACTATCAGCGAACCAATATTCCATGCCAGGGCACAAATAATTGATGAAATCATTAAACCTGCCACTGAAAATAAAAATAGATTACGCGTTCCAAAACGATTTCCAAAATAACCGCACAAAGGAGCGATAATACCCGTCGCAAGGGTGAACCCTGTCATGAGCCATTGTACCGTAGTCAAATCGGTATCAAAAATATCCATAAAACCGGGTAATGCGACATT
>JAUZQA010000082.1 GCA_030705665.1 Bacillota bacterium | reverse complement strand
GATTCAACCAAAGCACGGTAACGTTCTTCGCTTTTCAGTAATTCTTTTTCAGTTCGCTTTTGCTCGGTAACATCTTTTGCAATGGCATAAATTCCTTTTATCGTTCCATCAATAACGATTGGTACAGCTATAACATTGACAGTCGTACGGTTTCCATTTTTTTTAACGATGTTAAGGTCTACGGTTTCTTTACTGCCATTTAGTGCATTTTGAAAGGAGCATAAGGCCTTTTCTAAATTCTCTTCAGCTAACAATGAATGAAAAGACATTCCTAATAATTCTTCATTAGAGTAATCTGTTATTTTAGTACAGCTTTCGTTTACAACTGTAAAATGACCCTCAAGATCGAGTCCAAGGACGGCATCGGGATTATATTTGATTAAAGATTTATAACGATCTTCACTTTTCTTGAGCTCTTCTTTCAATGCCTTTTGTTCCGAAATGTCTTGAATCTGTGAAATATAGTATAAAGGTTTATTCGTCTCATCTTTTACGAGCGAGACATTTAATAATACCCAAACAGGGGAACCATTTTTTTTAATATAACGTTTTTCCATTTCACAATAGGGTGATTCTTCATTAAACATCCTATTCAGGTTGTTGAGATTCATTTTTAAGTCATCGGGATGGGTAATATCTTGGAATTTTATTTGTTCTAGCTCTGAGGTAGGATACTCAATGATTTTACTATAAGAAGAGTTGACTTTTAAGTACGTTCCATCCAAAGATACTATTGCCATTCCAATAGCTGATAAATTAAAAGCATTAAAAAAAAGGTCATTATTTAAAAGTATTGTCATTGCAAATCTTCTCCTCAGAATCGTTTAAACGGCATATATATAGTATTCAAAAATTCAAATATTCATTATATTATTATAAAGTGACGTATAGAATCTAACAACTGCCAGCATCATTATAAAGATAAAAAATAGAATTTGGATGCAACCCTATATAAAAACCCCGATCTTTTTTCTCTGACCGGGGTTTTACATTTTTACAACGATTGTTCCAGCTCATACCAATAAAACACAAGGGTTTCCAAACCTTTATCGAAATTTTCGAGATGAAAATGTTCATTAGGAGCATGGAAGTTTTCATCAGGGAGCCCAAAGCCCATTAAAACAACGGGCTTTTCTAGAATCTGATCAAAGGCTGCGACGATCGGTATCGAACCGCCTCCGCGTGTATAGGAGGTTGGGACCTTATATACTTTTTCGTACGCTCTTCCCGCAGCTTGAATGGCGGGGTGATCAAAAGGTGTGACAAATGGAGCGCCTTTGTCGAAAAGGGAAGTAGTCACCGTTACTCCTGGAGGTGTATGGGATTGAATATGCTTTTGTAATAGATCAACAATCACATCTGGGTCTTGATCTGGGACAAGACGACAGGTGATTTTTGCATGTGCTTCAGAAGGGAGAACGGTTTTAATGCCTTCCCCTTGAAACCCTCCATAAATTCCGTTCACTTCAAGTGTCGGGCGTACCCACGTTCTTTCTAAAGTGGTATAGCCTTCCTCACCAAACATTTCAGGCACTCCTAATTGTTCGATAAAAGACTGTTCCGTAATCCCTAATGCAGCATACGCTGCTTTTTCTGCATCGGTCAAATCTGCAACAGAATCGTAAAATCCTTCCACCAAGATCTGTCCCTTATCATTATGAAAGGAATTCACGATTTCGACTAATGCATGGACCGGATTTTGAACGGCGCCACCATAAAGACCCGAATGGAGGTCACTTTTTGGACCTTTGACATCAACCTGCAAGCCGCATAACCCTCTTAATCCATAGCAAATGGTAGGCTTACCGGGTTCCATCATGCTCGTATCAGAAATCACGATGAGATCGGAGGACAGTAGCTCTTTATTTTCTGAAATAAATCGCGGCAGACTGGGGCTTCCGATTTCTTCTTCTCCTTCAATTAGAAATTTCACATTAATGGGGAGAGTCCCAGTTGTTTCAAAAATGGCTTGCAATGCTTTGATATGCATAAACACTTGGCCTTTATCGTCACTTGCACCGCGGGCAAAGAGCTTATTTTCACGAATTTCTGCTTCAAAAGGAGGACTGTCCCATAAATGAACAGGGTCAACCGGCTGGACATCATAGTGGCCATAAATAAGTACTGTTGGTTTTCCTTTCGCTTTTAACCAGTCTCCATAAACAACGGGGTGCTTTTCTGTAGGATACACGTTAATATTCTCCAGCCCAATTTCTTGAAGGGCATTTGCTGCCCAGTTAGCTGCTTTTTGAACATCCTCTTTGTGCTCTGGCAGTGAGCTTATACTTGGAATCGCCAAAAACTCCTTTAATTCCGTTAAATGCTTCTCCCGATTATTTGAAAGGTAGGTAATAACTTCTTGGTTCAAAGAAAACATCCTCCTTATATCATTTGGTTACTATATAGTGTTTCTTCTTTTGGAGAAATATTTCCTGCTTTGGTACATCGTTAAAAGGCCACTTTTTACGTGGTCAAAGGTTAAACCAGATATTGGAGTTTTAATATAATCTATTTCTTTTGCGTTTCTTTTTGGAAGCTATTATTATTACAATATTGAACTAGTTAATATTTTTTAAATCTATTTCTTTATAATTTGTAGGCGAAGGAAGTGTGTTGGTGAGGAAATATCGATGGATTAAATGGCGTAATGTAATCCTCTGGGTCGCTGCCCTTGCAATGATTGGTACT
Source organism: Bacillota bacterium (assembly GCA_030705665.1). The sequence goes on along the minus strand of JAUZQA010000082.1, from coordinate 8,400 downwards.
GTACTGCTGATAGGAGGGCAGACAGTATGGGATGCAACAACATCGATTTTAACGATCGTGTTGCAGCTCTTCTTGGCCATACTGTCTATGATTATCCAGTTTGTTGCTCTTTTTTGGTTTCTTGCCAGGGGACGAACTTATTGGATTTTACCTGGTGAGACGGGCTCGACTTGGGAAGATTACAGAGGAAATCCCGAGATTGTTGAAAATGCCAAACGCATCGTTACCCTTTTAAAGGGTGTCAAGGAGTTTAAGGAAATGGGCGGCGAAGCGATAAGGGGATTATTGCTTTGTGGACCTCCAGGAACAGGAAAGTCTTACCTTGCCCAGGTAATTGCAAATGAGGCACAAGTTCCGTTTGCGTATGCTTCAGCACCAAGCTTTCAAAATATGTTTTTCGGTGTCGGCAATTTAAAGGTAATGGGCCTTTATAAGAAAGCTAGAAAGCTATCAAAAATATATGGGGCCTGTATTATTTTTATTGATGAAATTGATGCCATTGGAATGAGCCGCGGGGCAGGTAACGCTGGCGGAGGCCTTGGAGGATTAATGGGCATGGGTGGTTCAGGACTTTTGAATGAGCTCCTTTTGCAGATGGATCCGCCAAATATTGATAATGGCTGGTTCGCAAAGTTACTTCGTTCCCTTGGCCTTCGAAAAAAGAAGGCAGAACGCCCATCAGTTCTCACGATTGGGGCAACCAATCTGCCGGACGTATTGGACCAAGCATTGCTCCGTCCAGGTCGGTTTGACCGAAAGATTTGGGTAGACGCTCCAGATTATGATGGCCGAATCGATGTTTTCCAATACTATCTTGATAAAGTAAAACGAGACGAAAACTTTACTCCAGAGCGGGCAGCACTCGATACGATTGGCTACAGCCCTGCGCAAATTAAACATATTATTAATGAATCAGTAGTGATTGCCCATCAACGAGGTGCTGTTATTTCTAATTATGAGGACTTCCGGGCAGCTATGGAAACATATGAATGGGGTCTAAAACAGCCGCTTCGGTCGATGAGTGAAGATGAAAGGCGAAATGTTGCTTATCATGAAGCTGGACATGCTGTAGCACAATTCTTATTGAAGCCGCATGAGCGGGTGTGGAAGGTCACGATCATCCGCAGGGGTGACGCACTTGGAATTGCTGCCACGAAACCGACCCATGAGCGTTATAATCGAAGCGATAGTGAGATCTTGGCAGAGATTCAAGTTTGCCTGGCATCACGGGCAGTGGAAGAGGAATTCCTAGGAAAAAAATTAAATGGGGTAACCTCTGATTTAAAACAGGCAACCGAGCTGGCTGGTGCCTATCTTGGCGCAGTTGGAATGGGGGAGGAGTTGTTCAGTTGGCTAGCTATCGGTTCTCCAGCTGACGCCCTTAAAGCTCTAAGGCCAAAGATTAATGAGCTCCTAAATGCTGAAATGAAAAAAGTGAAGAAACTGGTAATGGATCATAGCCAATTTGTTCATGCGATTGCAACAGAGCTGATTAAACGGGGTGACCTGACAGGTGAAGAAATTGAGGAACTTTTTGTAAACCTGTATGGCGTGAACCGGCCGGTTTTGGAAGATACACTATTTCAAAATGATCTTGCTGGTCCCCAGCAGCAAGCTGCTGCAACAAAAGAACAATAATTCAATTTGTAAGGAGGTGACATTTCTATGTTGCCTTCTTCTTTTTATACATAAACATGATTTTCAACAAAAAAACTAGGAAAAAAGTATTGTGTATTTTTGTTCAATATTGTAATATCTTTTTATAGAAAAATGTGAATTAATTCACATACAAGTGAGCAATTTGCTCTATATTTTTTCACTGTATTTGTGAAAAAATTCACATGTAGATATAAGATTTTTATAAGAGAGTGGGGAGTTATAAAGTTGAATAAACCAAAAATCGTTATTTTAGGTGCAGGGTATGGTGGATTAATTACTAGTAAAAGACTTGAGAAACTATTAAAATCTGGTGAAGCAGATGTTACGTTAATTAATAAACATGATTATCATTATGTAACAACTCAATTACATAAAATTGCTGCTGGAACAGCAGATGATCGTACAATCGCAATGAACATAGCTGACTTAATTGATCCTGAAAAAACAGAGTTTAAAAAAGGAACTGTTTCTTCTATAAATATCGAAAACCAGTCTGTTTTGCTTGAAAACGGAGAACAGGTAAATTATGATTATTTACTCATTGCCCTTGGTTTTGAAGTGGCTGACTTTGGCATTCCAGGCATAAAAGAAAATGCCTTTGCAATACGCAGTTTTAGAAGTTCAAAAATTATGTACAACCATATCGTTAGCCAATTTGCCCTTTATAAGGAAGATCAAGATCCTTCTCGGTTAACTTTTGTGGTTGCAGGCGGAGGTTTTACCGGAGTTGAAATGATGGGAGAATTAATCGAAAGTCTTCCAAAACTCAGTAAAGAATATGATATCCCGTTTGGTAAAGTAAAAATTATTGGGGTAGAAGCTGCAGATCACCTATTGCCGTTTTTCGGTCAGGAATCTATTCAATATACGACCGATTATTTGGAAAAGCACCAGGTTAAAATCATGACGAAAACAAAACTATTGGAATGCACTCCCGATAAAATTGTCCTTGAAAATAATGTAGAGATTCCAACAAAAACATTAATATGGTCTTGCGGTGTAAAGGCTAATTCCATCTTGCAAAACAGCAGTCTGCAACTCGTCAGGGGTAAGCTTAAGGTGGATGCAAAGCTTCGGGTACAAGGCATGAATAATATATTCTGTGTTGGTGATTGCTCATTATTTATGAAAAATGAACAATCTGCACTGCCAGCTACCGCCCAAGTTGCACTGCAAGAAGCCGTTATCTGTGCTGAAAATATAGCGGCAACTATTCGAAAGGGAACATTAAAACCGTTTGAATACCAACATAAAGGGTCTGTTGCCTCGATCGGAAATTGGGCAGCAGTAGGGAAAGTCGGCAACTTTACTTTTTCTGGATTGTTTGCTGCATTCATGAAACAAATTATTGAAGCGCGTTATGTATTCATACTGGGAGGACCAGGGCTTATCATGAAACATTATTTAAAAGAGTTCAATAAGCTTGTAAAAGTGTCGGCCAATCAGTAATAGCCAAAAAAGAATGGTTCAGAAAAACTCTGAGCCATTCTTTTATTTTCAATCATTATGGGATCATATTTCCAGCCAATCGATAAATGTCATACCATTCTTTTCTCGTTAACGGTATTTCTGAACCTTTGCAGGCATCTTTTAAACGATCTCTATTGGTTGTTCCAAGAATAACCTGAATATTGGCAGGATGGCGGGTAATCCATGCAGTCGTGATCGCAGTATCTGTAACCTCATATTTACCCGCAAGCTCTTTAATATAATCATTTAACTCTCCATAATTTTTGTAATCACCCAGGAATGTTCCTTCAAAAAATCCCTTTTGGAAAGGGGACCAGGCTTGAATGGTTATGTCATGAAGCCGGCAGTAATCCAAAACGTTGCTATCCCGATTGATCGCTTGGTCGATATTCATATTTAAAGAAATTCCAGAGTCGATCATCGGAGTATGGGCGATACTAAATTGCAGTTGATTGATAACTAACTTTTGCGGTATGTATTTTTGCAAGAGTTGTATTTGCAAAGGATTGTGGTTGGATACACCGAAATATTTCACTTTTCCACTGCTATGCAGCTCCTCAAATGCTTCAGCTACTTCTGCTGGTTCCATTAAGGCATCTGGGCGATGGAGCAGCAATATATCCAGGTAATCTGTTTTTAATCTTTTTAAAATCTGTTCGGTAGAAGAAATAATATGTTCTTTTGAAAAATCGTACATCTTTTCTTGAGGGCGGATCCCGCATTTGCTTTGAATAATCATTTGTTCACGGATACTTGGATTCATTTGAATGGCATCCGAAAAAAGTGTTTCACATTCCCCGGCACCATAGATATCCGCATGGTCAAAGAAATTAATTCCTTCTTCCAAAGCAGTCTTTATTAACAGCTCAATTTCTGGTAAAGCGAGCTGCGTCAATCGCATGTTACCCATAATAATATTTGATACATTTAAATCTGTATTGGCAATCTTGAAATATTTCACATTAATTTCCTCCCTTTTTCATGATAAATGTACCTCAAAACAAATTCATTCCGCAACCTGTACCTTAACAATTAATCAAAAAAATATAATCTTCAGATTGTCAAAACTCGCCAGCCTATCATTTTATTAAATTACTTTAATAATTCACTGGATTACTTTGACAAAATAGTTTTGATGGATAGGCTGTTAAACTGGTCTGTTGATTGGCGCTCCAGGCACTTCGCTTTCCGCGGGCGAGCCGGGGAGCCTCCTCGGCGCGAAAAGCGCCTGTGGGGTCTCCCCAGCCCCGTACTCCCGCAGGAGTCTTCGTGCCTTCCGCGCCAATCAACGAGTGTTTTCAATAAAGTCATTCTGCACAATTAGTAAATAAAAAAGTCGTAAAACCAATGTTTAAGCCAAATGATTATTGTAAAATGAATATGAATTTGTATCTATTGAAGAATTGATGCCTAAAGACCATCTTCTAAGTTTGATTGCAAGGTTAGAAAAAGATGTGTGTTGCAATACAATTAGTTAATTTTGCCTCCCTGTTGATTGGAGCGGAGGGCACTCGGCTCCTCGAAAATGCTATCGCATTTTCTTCGTGCGTGGGCAGATTCGAGGAAGCTTTTCAATGTCCTGCGGGATCAGAGGTCACTGGAGACCCCACAGGCGCCAGAGCGCCGAAGAGACTCCAGGAACCTCCCCGCGGAAAGCGAGTGCCCGGAGCGGAAATCAAAAGGCCCATTTGCAGGAAACATCCAAAAAAAGTTCTACACAAGAAGATCATAGATTTAACGTATTTTCAACATCTTCTACCTTTTTATAATGGAAACAATTAGTAAAATACTATATTATTTTATGTTGATGATAGGTAAATAAGGGGAATGTTCAATGGATTAGTGTTTTTTCTGCAGTTGGGAGTGACGATCGGTTATTGAATAGCTTTAAAATACAATTCCCAAAAGAAGAGGTGGCTTAGATAATTATGAATTTAAAGAAACAACTTACATGGGCTTTAATGATAAGCTTATTGTGCGCGATTGGTTTTGGCTTGATCGCCCTTTTAGTTAGTGATAAAAAGATTGCCCAGTTTGACAGTACCATCATTGCGTTTATTCAAGGCCTTGAATCCCCAGGTCTTACATCCATCATGAAATTCTTTACATTTATTGGTTCAGGGACACAAGTCGTTATCATTGCGCTCTTAGTAATATTTTTTCTATTTAAGGTTTTGCATCATCGAAGAGAGTTGATTTTGTTTATATGGGTAGTCCTAGGTACGACAATTTTAAATGAAATCTTAAAGACAATTTTTCATCGTGCCCGACCGACGATCCATCGGATTGTAGATGCAAATGGCTTTAGTTTTCCCAGCGGTCATTCTATGGCTGCCTTTAGCTTGTACGGGGTCATTGCATTTTTGCTATGGAGACATCTATCCACATCATTGGGCCGCGGCATGATAATCATTTTCAGTATATTTATGATTATCATGATAGGCGTTAGCCGAATATACTTAGGCGTTCATTATCCTAGTGATGTGCTTGGCGGATTCTTAGCGAGTGGATGTATGCTGGCCGTTTCCATTTGGTTTTATCAGAGCTACATGGAGAAGCGGAGTAAGTCAAAATCTAGTTAATAAAAACAAAAAAGCCCTAATATAGGGTTTTTTTTCGTCTTATTGATTTGCAGCCTAGTAAATCAGTATAATCCATAGATAAAAAATACAAGATTCAGGCAAACGAAGAACATGAGAGAACCAAGTGAAAAAAGAAAATGTAGAAAAGTCTTAATAAAAGACGAATAGCTTTCAAGTGTTTTTATGATACCTTTAAATTAGTAAATCTAAAGGTGAAAGAGGTTTACATGCCATGAAAAAAGTTCTGAACAATGGACCGATTGTCCAAAAAGAAAAAGATACTGTTACTCAAATGATTCGTTTGTATTGTATAAAAAAACATCACCATCAACAGGAACTTTGTAATGATTGCCAAGATTTACAAGAATATGCGTTAAAAAGGCTTTCACTTTGTCAATTTGGGGAGAGTAAAACTGCTTGCTCCAATTGTTCTGTCCATTGTTATAAACCAGAATATCGCCAAAAGATCAAATCGGTAATGCGCTTTTCTGGACCAAGAATGCTATTGTATCACCCAGTCTATGCGGTCAAACACCTTTTAAATAAATAAAATATCTAGTATTAAATAATAGGAAAAAGGAGGAAATGACAATGGAATTTGAATATCATAACATTTTAGTTGCAATTGATGGATCTCAAGAAGCAGAGCGGGCCTTTAATAAAGCCGTTGAAATTGCTAAGCGAAACAATGCAAACCTGCTATTAGTACATGTCATTGATCAAAGAACCTATGCTTACGCAGGAATTGAGGTTGAGCCTTTCGAGCGAAACATTGCCGAAAGAGGCGAACAAATTGCATTAAATATGCTGGGGAATTACAAGGAAAAAGCGATTAACGCCGGCCTTACAAATATTGAATGTATCATTGAATTTGGTTCCCCTAAAGTAAAAATTCCAAAGGAAATTGCCAAAGAGAAACAATGTGATTTAATTATTTGTGGTGCCACTGGATTAAATGCAGTTGAAAGACTTTTAATGGGCAGTGTGTCAGAACATATTACCAGATTTGCTTCATGTGATGTTCTAATTGTTCGGGAAGAGACAAAGGAATAAAAATTCTGGGCTGCCAACAAACCTCGGTTTTATGGCTGAGGTTTGTTATTTTATATGGAATACTGTTTTTTTCTCATTTAGTAGTGAATATGTCCGGGCTTCCAGGACATTGGTTCTTGTCCACGGAAAAACACGTCAAAATTATTTTTATCTTTTACAACAATCTTTTCCACACTTCTTTCAATCAGATTTGTGATTTTTTCTTTTGTTCGATCGTCAATCCATAACCTTCTACTAATAAATTCGATCATTGCTTCTTCGCTAACAATATTAATTCCACACTTTTCATCGCCCTGGCATGACCAATAAGTTTTACCTCTCTCATTATTCGGGTGGAATACATTTTCGCAATTTCCACAATGAATTTTATTTGAAAAAATAGCCATACTTTCACGCCCTGACTTTTTTATTAATATGTATATTCATCAATTCATCTAGTAGACCGTTTAAGAGAGATATTTTAATAGATTTGAAAGGATACAAATAGATTTTAGAATGATAGATGAGTATGAATGTGGACCAATAAACTTGGATTAGAAATGATGAACTGGTTTTATATAGTCCACAAGCCATTTGTTTTGCTGGACTAGCACCTGTTAAAATAAAAATGTATACTGTAAGTGAACCATGTGAAGACCCGTTGGATTGCCGCTGGTGAAATAGGTGATTGGGGTGAAGCGAAATGAAAAAACGCTCAAGGTTACGCAAACGGATTCGTGAGTGGCTTAGCCGAAGAAAAGAACGGAAAGAAGAAAAAACGCTGCCGAGTTTTGGCAGCGGTTCATTGAATCGAGAACAAGGAACATTTGGAAGTCCTAAAGAAATTTATCAAAATAAAAAACCTACCGTGGAATAACTCGGTGTGCGATGCTCCAATTTGTGGAGGATCGCTTTTTCTTTCAAATAAAAAACTGAGGTATTAGTTTCCAAATAGGTTGCTGAACTGAGAAATTGTTTTCGTTAGTTTTCGTTAATAGGGGGATCGGGTCCGCTGCCCTTTTTTGAATCATAGGCTTATTGCTTGTACACAAACTGGACATGCCACATAAAGTGTAATAAGCCAATTTCAAAGGAGGGAAAATCATGCACTTAGATTATGAACAAGCACAGCATTTAGAGGGAAAACTAATTCAATATAAAAATAAAAAAGGCGAATGGGTAATTGGAAAGGTAGCAAAGGTAAGAAAACATGGTCTTGAAATTGAAGAATTGCAATCTTCAAGTACAAATGAAGGTTATGGATTCGGCTTTTTTGGACCGGGGCCATTTTTTGGACCGCCAGCTTTCGTACCATTTGTAGGAGTTGCTTTCAACCCATTTTTCCTTTGGTGATCCAGTAAGCTAAAATCAGCTGAGTTTTTCCTATTTTTGGTATAGCACGTTCATCGTGCTATTTCCTTTTGATACATAAAAATAAAATGATAAACCTCGTTAGAGTAAAACTGAGGTTTATCATTTTTCCTGTTTTTGAATATTTTATACCATGATTATTATCAAAATTAGATTTTTGATAATATGTTAGCTTTTTAGAAGAACGGTTCTATTTTTTGTACATTTATGAATTGAGAAAAAATCCTTACCATATTTTCCATGCTCATTGATTGTTGGATTTTCAATCTGTACAGTTGAATGATCG
>JAUZQA010000819.1 GCA_030705665.1 Bacillota bacterium | reverse complement strand
AGTAAATTGGAATTCGAACAAAAAGAGTGCCTCTTTGCCTATACCCTTAACATTTCATAAGAATAGGATAATACGACCAAATACAGGAGGTGTGTTAGGATGTCTGAAAAAAAAGGAAAAGTAATTCATGTGAATAATCTAATTATCCATGCCAAAAATGTAGAAATCGTGAGACCAGAGCATGTTAAAATTGATCAAGGAAAAAACATTGAACATAACCAAGGAGATCATGTTCAAGGGAGAGATCCATGGGGGTTTTTTTGGGGAAGGCCAACAGGGGAAGAAGTAAATGAGCAAGAACTAGAAAGAGAAAATCCGGATTTCGTTGAAAGTAGAAACAACCAGAATAGATTTTAGTACTATCAACTGTGGGTTACAAAGACATTGCGAATGCTGCAATGTCTTTGTTTAATTACGGGCTTACATATGATGGAGGGATTAGCAGACGGTCAGTTAATACAAAAAAATAAAATTTTTCGTGTTGTCGATAATAGTATATTGTTTCTGCTCTATGGGACTGGTATGATTTTATTCATTGCGATAGATTGGTTAATAACCGTGTAAAATGACAAAAACTAATCAGATAAGCTACGTAACCTAGAATAATATTGGGGTGTTTATATGAGTAAAGCTAAGAGTAAGGGCGGAACAGGCAGAGGAACAGATAAGAAGGGATGGAATCGTTGGCAGGCTAGTGCCAAAAAATTTAAGAGCGCAAAACCTTATGTAAGCAAAGGTACAAAAAAAGCGGATACTGAAAATGATCATTAACAATAGTTAAAGTGACATATCCGAAATATAGAAAATGCTGAATACAGACAATTATTTAATTGATGGTATAATGAGGAAATTAGGATCATTAGACTTTTGCTCATAATTGAACGGATGCCAAGAAAAGACTCCGCCTAGCAATAAAATATCGAGGTGTATGAGAATGAATAAACGATGGACAATCGGTAAAATTAAAGAATTTGTTGAGAAAAATTCGGACAGTACTTTACTAACGACGGAATATCAAGGTTTTTCTCAAAAGTTACTATTTAGATGTGCGTGTGGCAGCAATTTTGAAAAAACGTTTACGAAATTTAAAAATAATCACCAGCGTAAATGTGACGCATGCCAACCTCCAAAAGCGTCACGCTAAGATTATTTCCATACGCTATTAGAATTTGTATTTATCCTTTTTTAAATAAACAAATTAAGCTAAACGAACTGGGTGCTTTCTATAAAACAAAGGGTTGTGGGGCCTTTGTTGTTTTCCTAAGTAATTCCAGCTTGTATTTTAATTTTTCCTGTATTTTTTTATCTTTGCTGAAAATAATAAGTTCTGGGTGATAAAATGGCAACTGCGAAAATCGGAGACAATATTTCATTTAAACGTGAAGGGAAAAGCCATGAAGGAATTGTTACGGTTGTAAGAGAAAATTCTGTTATTGTTGAGTATGGGTTCAATAAAGAAAAAGATGAACCAATTACAACCATTGTCAATCATAAAAATTATAAAATTACTAAGGCAGCTGAGTAAAAAATATGCCTTCTTGCAAATAACTGTAAAAAATGTTAAACTAATTAAGAATTATTTTTGTTCGGTGTAAAGGATAGTATAAGTAGAACTTTTCGTCTTGATGATCACTGAGAGCAAGGATAGTAACACAATGTGTGTTTTTCACACTAGGAGGCAACAAAAATGGAAAATGGTAAAGTAAAATGGTTTAACAGCGAAAAAGGCTTCGGATTCATCGAACGTGAAGGTGGAGAAGATGTATTCGTTCATTTCTCAGCTATTCAAGGCGAAGGTTTCAAAACTT
>JAUZQA010000818.1 GCA_030705665.1 Bacillota bacterium | reverse complement strand
CAAGTAATAGATATGCGCTATGAAGGTAGTGCCCGCCGCTCACAGACGTATAATAAAACAATTATTGATAAGGTATGGAATTTCTTTTCTTCCGTAAAAGTGGGTGTCTGGTTAATCCTGATTACTTTGGTTGCCTCGGCAATTGGGACAATCTTGCCGCAGGAAATGTATATACCGCAAACAATGCCGGCTGATCAATATTATCAGGACCAATATGGCTGGCTTGGAAAGATCTATTATCAGCTTGGTTTTAATAATTTATTTAGTTCATGGTGGTATTTGCTCTTGATGGCTTTGATCGGGGTCTCACTCGTTATTTGTAGTCTCGATCGCGTTATCCCTTTATATAAGGCATTAAAGGCTCAAAGAGTGACAAGACATGAAGGTTTTTTAAATCGGCAACGAATGTTTGGAATTTCAAATCAAGTAATTGAAGAGGAGCTTATAAAGGTTAAAGAAAACCTTAAAGCAAAGAGATACCACGTAAGAGAAGAGAATGGTGATTTATTAGCTGAAAAAAATCGTTTTTCCCGTTGGGGTCCCTACGTCAATCATATCGGACTGATCATCTTTTTAATTGGCGGGATGCTTAGATTTATTCCGGGAATGTATGTGGATAAAGTGTTGTGGGTACGGGAAGGAGAAACAAAAGTAATTCCCGAAACCAATGGTCAATATTTTGTGAAAAATAATCAGTTCATTAAACAGGACTACAACAAAAGCAAGGATAATAAGGCATTTGAAGCCACAATTGATCGGGTTGGCATGATTCCTAAAAATTATCAATCAAACGTTACGCTATTTAAAACAACAAAAGGGACAATTATTGGAGAAAAGCCTGATTTAAAAAAGGTGGAGGATTTTGCTATTCGCGTAAATCACCCGCTTAGTTTCAATGGATTTTCTTTATATCAAGTGGACTATAAATTAAATGAATTAAATACAATGTCGTTTACACTTATCAATAAACAAACGAATCAGCAGTATGGTGATTTGACCGTCAATCTTTTTAATCCCAAAGATAAATATGATTTAGGCAACGGGTATTCCGTAGAGGTTTTGAGCTATTTCCCGGATTTTGAATTTTCTAAAAGCGGCGTACCTACAACCAAATCCAGAATTCCTAATAACCCTGCTTTTGTTTTCAGAATGAAAGCTCCCGATCAGCCGAAAGGGGAAACAAGCTTTGTTGCCATTAAACAGACAATTGAACCCTTTGGAAATAATGAATATAAAATGAAGTTTAAAGGAATTGGTACGAAGAACGTCTCAGGCTTAACTGTAAGAAAAGATTCAACCATTTGGGTTATTATTTTAGGCGGCATTCTTTTCATGATTGGTGTGATACAAGGAGCATATTGGAATCACCGAAGAATTTGGATTCAAAGGAAGAATGGTGAAATATGGGTAGCAGCTCATACAAATAAAAATTGGTACGGGCTAACAAGAGAAATGGAAACAATTTTGGGAGATACAAATCTAACGATGCCGGAGGATCAACTTCAAACGAAAAAAAGCGAACAAGGGGGTAGTAATGTTGGTGAATTTAAGCAGTAATCTGCTTTATATTGCCTTTATTCTTTATTTAATTGCTACTTTATTTTATGGTGGAGCAATTAAATCCAAAAAAGAAGCCAATGAAAAAAAGGGTACGAATCGATGGGGGAAAATTGCCGTAGTTCTTACAATCGTGGGCTTTATTTCTCAATTGGGGTATTTTGTTACAAGATGGATTGCAGCTGGGCATGCACCGGTTAGTAACCTTTTTGAATTCACCACCTTTTTTGGCATGGCGCTGGTAGGAGCCTTTATCAT
>JAUZQA010000817.1 GCA_030705665.1 Bacillota bacterium | reverse complement strand
GTTAACAGAAGAAGAAGTTATTGCATTTTCAAGGGAAAAACTGGCCCATTTTAAAGCTGTTTCAGGAGTAACCTTTGTTAAAGAATTACCGAAAACAGCATCAGGAAAAATTCAAAAGATCCATCTAAGAAATGAATACTGGGAGACACATGGTAAAGCAGGAAGATTTGTAAACTAAAAAGAAATCATTGACTAGTAATTAGCCGTTTCTTCAACGAGAAACGGCTTTTTCTTTTCGCTCAGACTCATAATTCTACATGTTCATGAGCAGATTCTACACTTTCAAACGGTGATTCTACAAGAATATGAGCAGATTCTACATTTCCAGACGGGTATTCTACATGTTCGTGACCAGATTCTACTTTCCCCCGGGTGTACCCGCCAATTCCATCCAATTCAAGAAAGAATATTTCCATTAGTACAGAAGTTGCTGTAATATAACATTGAAGGTTAAGAATCTTCAGTATTGTTTTTCAACGCAAGGAATTACAACCATTAGCTTTTAAGCTGGAGGAGAATTTCCAACAACTAATCAAAAGCAGGTGTAAGAGCATGGATATCAAACATTTACAATATTTTATTGAGGTGACAAATTTTAATAGTTTTTCTCGTGCTGCCGATCACCTTTTTATTACGCAGCCTACTATTAGTAAAATGATTAAAAATCTGGAAGAAGAGTTAGGCGTTTCCTTGTTCGACCGATCCCGAAAGCAAGTAACCTTAACAGATGCCGGACAGGTTATTTTGGAGCAAGCAAAATTAATTAACAGAGCTTTTAATAATCTAGAAATGGAATTAGATAATCTATTAGGACTTAAAAAAGGACATATTCGGATTGGCTTGCCTCCCATTTTTGATGCTCGTCTTTTCCTCAAAATAATGGGGAATTTCCATGAAAAGTACCCTGGAATTACCTTCCAAATTGTAGAAGACGGCTCAAAGAAAATTGAGGAAGATGTAAGTAAAAATTTACTTGATGTAGGTGTTGTTGTTCTTCCCACTAAGGATGATCTTTTTGATCATTTTTCATTTTTAGAAGAAGATCTCAACCTCATCCTGCATGCTTCACATCCTTTAGCAAATAGGAAAGAGGTTCATTTAGCTGAATTGGAAAATGAATCTTTTATTTTATTAAATAAAGATTTTGTCCTTACCGATCTCATTATTTCGGCTTGCAGCAGTGTTGGCTTCATTCCACAGACAATATCAGAGTGCTCGCAACGGTCTTTTATTGAGGAAATGGTAGCAAGCAAATTGGGAATTTCGCTTTTACCAGAAAGTATTTGTCAGCAATTACCTGACACTGTAAAGTCCATAAAAGTTGTGAACCCTTCAATCGGCTGGAAGCTTGCCATTATTTGGGGAAAGAATCAGTACCTTTCTTTTGCTGCAAAAGAATTGCTGCAATTTACACAAAAAGAACTTACAAACCAAACGCAAAAGGTCTAGTTAACAAATTATTACATATTTCGGAAGTATTTGTCGAAGCGGTTCTTAATCAAGAATCGTTTTTTGTCGAAATAAAATATCCTTATTTCATACGGTTGTAAACGATTACATAGATTATGTCTATATAAAAAATAAAATATAACCATTTTACTTTCGATAAGAGCGGTCATAAACTAGGATTACATAGTGAAAGACATATAGAACTTGGTATTCATGATTCTAAAATGAAAGGAAGCAAACAAAGTTCTATGCTGGAATATCGGTAGTTGGAAACAAAGTCAAATACATGATTATGTCGTCAATTGTCGGAATATTGATGAAAAAGAAGAAAAACCCTTTGCATAGCGATTAATGTCACTCGATAAAG
>JAUZQA010000816.1 GCA_030705665.1 Bacillota bacterium | reverse complement strand
GGTGATGAAAATGAGTAAGCTAAAGAGTACATTGAGCTATCTTTTCCTTTGTGTTGCTTCGATTATCTCCATTTTTCCATTTTTGTGGAGGATTATAAGCTCAACAAATAAGTCCGTTGACGTTACAAAGGGTGCAATGCTCCCAGGCAGCTTTTTTGTGCAAAACTTTCAGCACCTTTTAAGTACTAACCCTCTTGGTACAGCTTTATGGAATTCAGCAAAAATATCGATTATTACAACGCTGCTTTCGATGTTAATTGCATCTTTAGCCGGCTATGGATTTGAAATCTATAAAAGCAAGGCAAAGGACATTGTTTTTAACATTCTCTTGCTTTCGATGATGATTCCTTTTGCTGCATTAATGGTGCCGCTGTTTAGGATGTTTGCATCTGTTTCAGAGGCAGCCCCAGGAATTGGTATTGATACCATAACAGCTGTTATTTTGCCGACCGTAACAACAGCGTTTCTCATCTTTTTCTTTAGGCAAAGTACTAAAATGTTCCCAAAAGAAATACTTGAAGCAGCACGGATTGATGGTGAAACTGAGCTGGGTATTTTCTTTAGAATTTATGTTCCAACGATGAAAACCACCTATGCAGCAGCAGCTATTATTACCTTCATGAGCAGCTGGAACAGTTATTTATGGCCTTTAGTTGTCTTGCAGTCTCCTGAAAATGTAACCGTACCGCTGCTTATTTCCAATCTTGGATCAAGTTATTCTCCCGACTTTGGAGTTATTATGACCGCGATTACGATCGCAACACTTCCGGCGGCGGCGATCTTCTTCATTATGCAAAAACATTTTGTCGCTGGAATGCTTGGATCGGTGAAGTAATCTATGTCAGAAAGGAAGTTTGAGCAATGACCGTTGTCCCTGATATAAACTGGTTAACCGATTTGAATAAATTTGCTGTAAATCGGCTCCCAGCCCACTCCGACCACCATTATTATGAGACGATGGAGGAGGCAAACATTGCTGGTCCAATGGCAATGAGATATTCGTTGAACGGCAATTGGAAATTCAACTATGCGGTTAATCCGGACAGTCGTCCGCTGGATTTTTATCAGCTTGATTTTCCGAGTTCAGGTTGGGGAGACATTCATGTTCCTGGCCATATCCAGCTTCAGGGGTATGGAAAGCCTCAATATGTGAATACCATGTATCCGTGGGATGGGCTTAGTGAAATTCGTCCGCCGGAAATCCCAATGGATCATAATCCAGTTGGGAGCTATATCAAGTACTTTACTTTGCCTGAAAGTATGAAAAATAAACCGATTTTTATTTCCTTTCAAGGAGTGGAATCAGCCTTCTATGTATGGCTGAATGGAGTGTTTATAGGCTACAGTGAAGATTCCTTCACACCGGCAGAGTTTGATCTCTCTCCCTTTATCACAGAAGGAGAAAATAAACTGGCAGTAGAGGTATACCAGAGAAGCACCGGCAGCTGGCTTGAGGATCAGGATTTCTGGAGACTTTCCGGTATTTTTCGTGATGTTTATTTATACACCGTCCCAGAAATCCATATCAATGACCTACATGTTCGCACTGAATTGGATGATTCTTTTTCTAAAGGAACGGTGCAAGTCGAAGCCAAGTTTATGAATTCTCTCAAAGCTCCTGCAAAAATCGAAGCTGTGCTCTTTGATGCAAAAGGCAATCTGATCACGGAAAAATCAATCAATGTTCTTGGCAGCCAGTGGACACTTGCGCTTGAAGCAGATCAACCAAAACTGTGGAGTGCAGAGGATCCATACTTATTTCGATTATTCATCTCGATCTATAGCGAGCAAGGGAGTTTAGTTGAGGTCATTCCGCAAAAG
>JAUZQA010000815.1 GCA_030705665.1 Bacillota bacterium | reverse complement strand
TGTAAGACCAAAGCAGCTTTTTAAAAATATTACTGAAACAAAAAGGCCTCAGCATAAAAAACGCGAAAAAACAGCTGAAATATTAAAACGGATGATTACCACTCGCCAGGCATGGGCAACATTTTTTTGCCACTTTGGTGTAATGGGTACTTATGTTGGCTTTATTGGTTCCTGGGGAGTTCCCTTTGCCATGGATATTTATCATTTGAGTCGTTCATCGGCAAGTCAGCTTCTTATGTATGGTCTTTTGGGAGCGATTATTGGTGCTCCAATTATAAGTTGGTTTACAAGTAAGCGTGAAACAATTAAAGGCACGTATCTTTCCATTCAATTCATCATTTTTCTTAGTTGGTTGACTTTCTTTTTATTTGCAGGAAAACCGCCGTTTTTTATGTCAGTTATTTTATTTATAGCTACAGGATTCGGAAGCGCAGCAGGCTCTTTAACCTTTGCCATTGTTCGAAAATCTTTTCCAATGACCGAAGTTGGAGTTATATCAGGGTTTGCCAATACGGGGGGATTTATTAGTGCCGTATTATTGCCATTCCTTTTTGGTAATGTGTTGGATCATTTTCATCATGCTCCTGTAAATGTAGGTTATCAGTATGGATTTGTGATTCCTGTTTTGTTCTCATTTGTTGCTGTAATTGGCGGTATCATGGTAAAAGAAAAACAAAAAAATGAGCAAACGCAATTGTCAGCTTAAGAGAGAACTAAAATAATAGCTGAAACCTAAAGAGGGAGAATCATTGTGATTCTCCCTCTTTAGGTTTAAAATTGTCCAAAAAAATATTCATTTGATATTCAGATTTTGTCCTTGTAATTGCTTTTTTACAACTTTAATACGTTTTTGCGACTGGATGAAACTGATGAAGCAAAGCAGGGACATTGGGGCACAATACCAGACGAACAGCATTCCGCCATTGTAATAGAAAGGTACATAAGCAACAGATACACCAAATAATACAAAAGATAAAATTAAATAAATGCCGATACAGTTATGGTAAAAACTATACTGCGTAAAATTTGTTACTCCCATTTTCATAAACCGATTCAAATTTTTATCGGTTCGATAAAAAAGGAATAAAGAAATTAGCAGGAAAAATGCATAGATTGGCAATGAATAAATAAAGAGAGATACACCCAATATACAAAAGTAGAAGCTTAAACAGAAGGATACTCCAGAAAAAAATAAAGGCGTTAAAAATTTGTATACGTTTCCATTAATTTGATTCAAACAAACTATTCCCCCTTAAATGAATGATTTCTATCCATCTTATGCACAAATATTTGGTTTATGAAGGTTTATAGAACCGATGAACCCTGAAATAGTAAAGATTAGGATCATCGAGCATCAAATAAAAGCCTTTTAAAAAGAAATACTTATCAAGAGTAACCCTTATTAAAGAAGGTTAAAATAATTGTTGACGAACTAGAGTCATACATTATATACTCTAAAAGCTGTCCCAAGGGACACCATCCCTAAGAGATCATTTAATGGAGTAATTTTTAGTAAGGATTGATATAAATTTAATTCCAAAAAAATCTTTTCGTGGAAGTTGACATTAACGAATCAACATGGTAAGATAATTCTTGTCGCTAAGAGGTTTCATTGTTCTTTGAAAACTAAACAAACAAAAACGTCAACAATAAACAATAGTGATTCAAGCAATCACTAGCCAACGTAACATTTATGAGCAATTCATACTCTTTTATGGAGAGTTTGATCCTGGCTCAGGACGAACGCTGGCGGCGTGCCTAATACATGCAAGTCGAGCGAATCGTTAGGAGCTTGCTCCTGATGGTTAGCGGCGGACGGGTGA
>JAUZQA010000814.1 GCA_030705665.1 Bacillota bacterium | reverse complement strand
GCTTTGATCAATTAAATCTAATTCTTTACCCAACTTTATCCTTAATGCACCTAATGAGTCAGCAACCACGCTCTTTTTATCGGCAACAAATACAAGTATATCTCCAACATTGGCTTCAAGTGTAGCCGTAATCGCTTTGCTTTCATCCTCTGTAAAGAATTTTGCAATCGGACCTTTTAAGCCATCCTCTTCAACCTTAAGCCAGGCAAGTCCTTTTGCTCCATAAATAGCAACAAATTCAGTCAAAGCATCCATGTCTTTACGGGAATATTTTTCTGCCGCACCTTTGACATTAATCCCTTTTACTTGCCCACCTTTTTCAACTGCTGCTGCAAACACTTTAAAGCCGGAGTTTTTAACGATTTCGGAAAGATCAACAAGTTCCAGGCCAAAACGCGTATCTGGCTTGTCAGAACCAAAACGACCCATTGCCTCATCATAGGTCATTCTTGGGAATGGAGTTGAGATCTCAATTCCTTTCACTTCTTTCATCACCTTCGTCATCATGTTTTCCATCAGGTTCATGATATCGTCTTGACCTAAAAAGCTTGTCTCAATATCGACCTGTGTAAATTCAGGCTGACGGTCTGCACGCAAGTCTTCATCACGGAAACAGCGGGCAATTTGATAATACCGTTCGATTCCTCCAACCATCAACAACTGTTTAAATAGCTGTGGTGATTGTGGAAGAGCATAGAACTCACCAGGATGTACCCGACTTGGAACTAGATAGTCACGAGCGCCTTCTGGTGTGCTTTTTGTTAAAATTGGTGTTTCAATATCTAAAAACTCTTCAGAATCAAGAAAATCCCGAATCGATTTTGTCACTTGGTGACGCATTTTTAATGTATTAAAAATAACGGGTCTACGGAAATCCAAATAGCGGTATTTAAGCCTTAAATCTTCTGAAACATCGGTCTTATCCGCAATTTCAAAAGGCGGAGTTTTTGCCGCATTCAAAATCGTTACAGACTGAGCCTGAACTTCAATTTTTCCTGTCGCAAGATTCTCATTATAAGTCGCTTCTTCACGGGCAACAACGGTCCCTTCCACGCTAAGTACATATTCACTGCGGATTTTTTCTGCAGTTTGCAATGCCTCCAAAGATGTTTCAGGATTAAATACAACTTGAACAATGCCGCTGCGGTCCCTTAAATCGATAAAAATCAATCCGCCCAAATCACGGCGAGTTTGCACCCAGCCTTTTAATGATATCTTTTCGCCTACCGCTGTCTCTGGTACTTCTCCACAAAAATAACTTCTGCCAAACATAATCTGATGATCCCCCTTATACTTGCAATTCTTGGAAATATTCAACAAATAAAGCTAATTCTACTTCTACTTGCTCGCCAGTTTCCATGTTTTTTAAATTGATCTTATTGTTTTGGAGTTCTTCTTCTCCTAAAACTGCAACATACTTTGCTTTCACGCGGTCAGCAGCTTTAAATTGGGCCTTAATTTTTTTGTCCAAATAATCTCTTTCAGCTGAAAAACCGGCAAACCGCAGCTGCTGTAAAAGCCCTACGGTATAATCTTTTGCTTCCTCACCAAGAGAAACTAAGTAAATATCAATTCCTTGATTGGTATTAAGGTCAATTCCTTCTGCGTTAAGCGCAGCAATAAATCTTTCAATACTTAATGCAAAGCCGATTCCTGGTGTTTCCGGACCGCCGATTTCTTCGACTAAGCCATTATAACGGCCGCCGCCGCATAAAGTTGTTATCGCACCAAAACCTTCTGCATTACTCATAATTTCAAACGCTGTGTGGTTATAGTAATCTAATCCACGAACAAGGTTTGGGTCTACTTCAAATGAAATATTTAAAAGCGTTAAATATT
>JAUZQA010000813.1 GCA_030705665.1 Bacillota bacterium | reverse complement strand
GTCTTCTGCACCGATTGGAAGCTGAATTGCATGTGCATTAGCTTGAAGACGGTCATGAAGAGTTCCTACAGAATATAAGAAATCCGCACCAATTTTATCCATCTTGTTAACAAATACAATACGTGGTACGCCGTAAGTTGTTGCTTGACGCCAAACTGTTTCAGTTTGAGGTTCAACACCAGACTGTGCATCAAGTACTGCTACTGCACCATCAAGTACACGTAAAGAACGTTCAACCTCAACTGTGAAGTCTACGTGTCCTGGGGTGTCAATAATGTTAACGCGGTGGCCTTTCCATTGTGCAGTTGTTGCAGCGGAAGTGATTGTGATTCCGCGCTCTTGCTCTTGCTCCATCCAGTCCATCTGTGACGCGCCTTCATGTGTTTCACCAATCTTATGAATACGACCAGTGTAATAGAGAACACGTTCAGTGGTAGTCGTTTTACCGGCATCAATGTGAGCCATGATTCCGATATTACGAGTATTAACTAAGGAGAACTCTCTTGCCATAATGTCTTTCTCCTTCCTTTTTTAAGTATTTTATTTACTAGTATTTCCTGATTGTGCATATGTAAAACGACGCCAACTTGTAAATAATAAACAAGCGGCGTGTTTCAATATGACGGTTAAATTACCAACGGTAGTGTGCGAACGCTTTGTTGGCTTCAGCCATTTTATGTGTATCTTCACGCTTCTTAACAGAAGCGCCAGTGTTGTTTGCTGCATCCATGATTTCGTTAGCTAAACGCTCTTCCATTGTTTTTTCTCCGCGAAGACGCGCATAGTTAACTAACCAGCGAAGACCTAGAGTAGTACGGCGATCAGGACGTACCTCAACTGGTACTTGATAGTTCGCACCACCTACACGGCGTGCTCTTACTTCTAATACAGGCATGATATTTTTCATTGCCGCATCAAAAATTTCCATTGGTTCTTTGCCAGAACGTTCACGAATGGTATTAAATGCAGAATAAAGGATTTCTTGTGATTTACCTCTTTTACCATCGATCATCATTTTGTTGATTAGACGAGTAACTAATTTTGAATTATAAAGTGGATCAGGTAACACGTCTCTTTTTGCTACAGGACCTTTACGTGGCATTTTATTTCCTCCTTTCAAAAAAGCTCTATTTATTTAATAAAATTATTTTTTAGGTGCTTTCGGTCTCTTAGTACCGTATTTAGAACGGCCTTGCATACGATTGTTTACACCAGCAGTATCAAGAGCTCCACGTACGATATGATAACGTACCCCTGGTAAGTCTTTTACACGTCCTCCACGAATAAGAACAACACTGTGCTCTTGAAGGTTGTGGCCGATACCAGGAATGTATGCTGTCACCTCAATACCATTTGTCAAACGTACACGAGCATATTTACGTAACGCTGAGTTTGGTTTCTTTGGAGTCATTGTACCAACACGAGTACATACTCCGCGTTTTTGTGGTGAAGACACATTAGTTTGTGACTTTTTGAAGCTATTGTAACCTTTATTTAGCGCAGGTGATTTTGACTTTTCCTCTTTTGATTGACGAGGCTTGCGCACTAGTTGATTAATAGTAGGCATTACTTTTTCCTCCCTTCATTTTTTCTAAGCCCACACATCCAGGTGGTTCATTTTTTTGCAAAAAAACAACGTCTTCGCAGAATACCAATTCTACAAAAACAGTTTTTAACGACTAATTGCAACAGCTGCTGCACCAACATCGATACCACATGCTTTTCCTAATTTTTTCATAGAATCAACATGCGAAACAGGGATCTTCACTTCATTAGCCTTTTTGATCAGCTTCTCTGTTAAACTCAGATCGGCATCATCAGCAATAACTAATTCTGTTACT
>JAUZQA010000812.1 GCA_030705665.1 Bacillota bacterium | reverse complement strand
TAGAAAAAATAAAAACAGAGATGAATGGTCATGAAATTTACCTTCGAACAGGAACACCTATTCATCCCATGTCACCCCTCGCCAAGCTTGTTTGGCTGCAAAATGATTATTCTGAGCTTTTTTCAAAAAGCTATAAATTTATTTCAATAAAAGAATATATCTTTTTTAAACTTTTCGGGGAGTATGTAATTGATTACTCGATTGCTTCCTCAACTGGTTTATTTAATATTTATACATTAACATGGGACGAGGAAGCCCTCAAAGTTGCTGGAGTGACACAAGATCAACTTTCCAAACCCGTTCCAACTACACATAAAATGATCGGGTTAAACGAAGCATTTGCCAAAGAGATGAACTTGAATCCTTCAACAGCCTTTATTGTAGGGGCAGGGGATGGTGTGTTATCGAATTTAGGGGTTAATGCGATTGAACCAGGAGTAGTAGCTGTTACAATCGGAACAAGCGGGGCCATACGTGCGGTATCAGATCGTCCAATTACTGACCCGAAAGGAAGGATTTTCTGTTATGCACTGACAGAAAATCATTGGGTTATTGGAGGAGCAGTAAACAATGGCGGCATGATTTTTCGCTGGGCAAGGGAACAGCTGGGAGATTCAATAGCAACGGCTGCGAAACGCTTGGGGAAAGACCCATATGACGTCCTTACTGAAATAGCCGACAGAGTGACACCAGGTTCCGATGGTTTATTATTTCTACCCTATTTAGCAGGTGAAAGAGCTCCATTATGGGATTCTAACGCAAGAGGATCATTTTTTGGACTGGGAATGCATCATAAAAATGAACATCTCATTCGCGCAGTCCTAGAAGGTATCATCTTTAACTTATATACGGTATTGTTAGCTTTAGCTGAATTAATCGGAGAGCCCAAAAAAATCCATGCTACTGGAGGCTTTGCCAGGTCAGAGCTTTGGAGGCAAATGATGGCTGACATTTTTAATCATGATGTTTACATCCCCGAAAGCTTTGAAAGCTCTTGTCTTGGTGCTGCGATTTTAGGGTTATACAGCATGGGTGAAGTTGATTCACTTTATGTAGTTTCGGAAATGGTTGGAGCTACTTTTCACCATACACCAAATAGTGAAAATGTATCAATATATGAGGATTTAACGCCTATTTATATTCGAATCTCAAGACTTTTACAGCAAGAATATGAAAGTATTGCTGCTTTTCAGAAAAAATGGGTATAGAAAAACGTAAAAAGCGATCAGTCACTTGATCGCTTTTTTGCCGTCAAATTTTAGAAATTAAATTTTGGTTTTCAAAATAGCCTTTCTAGCTTTTTCCAGAGATTCTTGAGAAAATTCTTTATTTTTTATCATGATATTTACATAAAGGACATCAATGATGCTTAGCTGTGCAATTCTTGAGGCCAAAGCTTCAGAACGATATTTTGTTTCTTCCGAACTGGTTAAAAGCACAACGTTAGCCTTTTGACTGATCGGCGATTTAGGGAAACTGGTAATCCCAATTGTTTTAGCACCGTTTTCAAGTGCAACATTAAGAATATTTATCGTATCTGAGTTTGTTCCAGAGTGAGATATCACCACGGCCAGGTCATTTGGAGTAAGCTGGGATGCGGCCATGAGCTGAAAGTGGGAATCGGTAAAAGCAGACGCTTTAATTCCAGTTCGAACAAACTTGTGGAAAGCATCTAATGCAATGACGGATGAACCGCCTGTTCCAAAAAAATGAACTCTGTCCGCAGCAGAAAACAATTCAACTGCCTTTTGGATCGACACTTGATCCAAAAGTTGTAATGTGTTTTGCAACGTTTGGATATTTGACTTAAAGACCTTTTCAGTGATTTCCCGTTCATTATCT
>JAUZQA010000811.1 GCA_030705665.1 Bacillota bacterium | reverse complement strand
ATTTGGGTCGTTAATTTAGATGATATTGTTTTAGATGTAAACCCTAGTTTTGAACAGATGTTTGGGTGGTCTGCCGAAGATGTAGAAGGTGAAAAATTACCTATCATTCCGTCCATCCTTAAGGAAACGATGGATCATCTCCATCAGCGAATAAAATTGGGTGAAACAGTTGTAGGCTTGGAAACTATCCGTCAGAAAAAAGATGGTCAACTGCTTGATGTTGAGGCAACCTTATCACCTATTCGGGATCGAAGGGGAGCCATTATTGGTATGACAGGTATATGCCGTGATGTTTCTGCCAAAAAACAAGCAGAGGAAGAATTGAAAGCAAAAACGTCCCTATTAGAAGGATTTATTGAAAATAACGTGGATGCTATCGTTATTTACAATCAAGAAGGACTTGTTCAAAGAGTCAATAAAACATTTGAACATATTTTTGGGTGGACAAAGGAAGAGATAGTAGGAATTGAATTAGGAAATGTTCCATACATTCCTAGAGAATATGCAAATGAAGCCAATCAATTGTTTGAGCAGGTTAAATTCGGACAATCGATGATTGGTTTAGAAACGATTCGAAAAAGTAAAAATGGGGTTTCCTTACATGTTTCGTTAACTGTTTCGCCTATTCTTGATGATAAGGGATATATGAATGGTTGGTCTGTTACGCTAAGAGATATTACCGAATGGAAAAAGACACAGCTTCATCTCCAAAATTCCGAGAAATTATCGGTTGCTGGACAGTTGGCTGCTGGAATAGCCCATGAGATCAGAAACCCGATGACGGCTATTAAAGGATTCATGCAATTATTCCAATCGGAATTAAAAGATAGAGAAGAATACTTTGAAATCATATCCTCTGAAGTGGACAGAATTGAACTTATTTTGAGTGAACTATTAATCCTGGCTAAACCCCAATCCATTAAATATGATAAAAAAGATATCCGAGTTTTACTCAACCAGGTAATAACGCTTTTGGATGCACAAGCCATTATGAAAAATATCCAATTTGTAACCGAATTCCAGTTAGATGCTGCAAATATTTTCTGCGATGAAAACCAATTAAAACAAGTGTTTATTAATTTTATTAAAAATTCGATTGAATCCATGCAGAATAGCGGAACAATTACCATAGAGGTAAATAGGGAAAATGATCAGGAAATGTTGATTCGTCTTACGGATCAGGGCTGTGGAATTTCAAAGGAAGTCCTTGCAAAATTGGGGGAACCTTTTTATACGACAAAAGAAAAAGGCACTGGTTTAGGTTTTATGGTTAGTAAAAAAATTATTGAACATCACTCTGGAAAAATAATGGTTAAAAGTGAATTAAATAAAGGAACAATTATTGAAATCAGGTTGCCTATTTGTAAGGCGTAATAAGTTGTTTCACTTCGTGTGAAAACCAGTGTGAGAACTTGCGCTGGTTTTCACACAAAACCCTTGATATCCCCTGCTGAAGCTGACGAGGCAGTTTTTCATTTTACTATTTTTAGACTAAAATCTTTTCATTTACTTGTACATAACGTACTAAACAGGAATGGATCATATGAATACCTTTTTCATTTTTTACAATAAAGTATCGGCATCGGTCCATCTTTTCAATAATTTCTTGTTTAACATCTTCTATTGTAAAATCTGATTCTTTAAATATTTTTTCAATGACAATATTATTATCAAAAGTATAGCAAACTGTAAATTCCTTCAAACAAATTTCCCCTTCAATATAATCTTGGTTATAAGCATAAAAGAACTTCACCTTTTGCAGCATTTGAAACCGTCTGGTTAAACCTCTTAAAATTCCCATTCAAAAATTTCACTTTTATATGTAATTTACACCTATATGTTAAAAAATTCAATCATCTT
>JAUZQA010000810.1 GCA_030705665.1 Bacillota bacterium | reverse complement strand
TAATAGGAATCACGTTGTCCGTGGTTGAAAAGGTGAACTTTTCCGCCAAAGTTTTTATTTTTGTCATTTTCGTAAGAGAGGAACACACCCGATGTCCCGATGCTGCAAAGTGCTGTGCCTTCTGATAAAATGCCGGCGCCAATCGCACCGCAGGCATTGTCAGCACCTCCGGCAAATACTTTCGTTCCGGGAGATAGTCCTGTACGTTCTGCGATCTCCGCTAAAACCGTCCCAACAAAATCAGCGGTTTCCACTAACGGCGGACAAATCGAAGCCGGAAGCTCGAACGTCCTTAGTATATCAGAGCTCCACGATTTGTTGATCACATCTAATAAAAGCGTACCTGCCGCATCGGAATAATCCATGTGGATGTCACCCGTTAAGCGATAACGGAGATAATCCTTTGGAAGCAGAAACACATGTGTTTTTTGCAAATTCTCCGGTTCGTTCTCTTTTACCCAAAGAATTTTTGGCAAGGTGAAGCCCTCGAGTGCAGGGTTTTTGGTAATATCGAGCAGCTTTCCGCCTAACTGCTGATCAATCTTCTTACATTGCGGGGTAGTTCTCGTGTCATTCCACAAAATCGCGTTGCGAATGACCTGATGGTGTTCATCCAGCAAGACAAGCCCATGCATTTGTCCAGAAAAACTAAGACCCTCAATATCTTTGGGTTCCACGCCAGACTCGCCCACCAACCGCTTTAAGGCAACGATCGTTTTTTCCACCCATTCCTCCGGATTTTGCTCACTGTACCCAGGCTGCGGCTGAATAAGCGGATAATCCTCTGAAACGGTTGAAAGAACTGTCCCTTTTTGATCTACTAAAATCACTTTCACCGAACTTGTACCAAGGTCGACTCCAATTACATATTTCATCATGATTCCCTCTCTTTTTTCTAAGTCGTTTGTAAAAAAACGCTACCCCTCATTTTTTTCAAAGGATAGCGTTTTCATTGAACTAAGCAATCTTACTCCAGGTTCCTTCCATTTCCTCCAGCGTCTTCCCTTTTGTTTCAGGCACGAACTTCCAAACAAATATAGCGGAAAGAACACTCATCAATCCATAAAAACCATAGGTGACGGCACCGCTGTAATCCATCATCGCAGGATAGGTGGAGGAAATCAGATAGTTTGCCGCCCACTGTGCCGCAACGGCAATCGCAACTGCACGTCCGCGGATTTTATTCGGGAAGATCTCTGAAATCAAGACCCAGCAAATTGGGCCCCAAGACATCATAAACGAAGCAGTGTAGACGATAATAAAGATTAATGTCCCCATGCCGATTGCGCCTGTTTTAGCCATTCCGGCCACACCAAACATACCGATCGCCATTCCAATCGAACCAACGATTAATAATGGTTTGCGTCCCCATTTATCAACCGTCACGATCGCAACAACGGTAAAGACAACGTTGACCAATCCCATGATGGTTGTCTGCATCATCGAAGCATCTTTTCCTGCTCCCATGCTTTCAAAAATCCTTGGGGCGTAGTACAAGGCAACATTGATTCCGACAAACTGCTGGAAGACAGAAAGAAGAATACCGATTACAATCACTGTTTTTCCGTAGGTAAACAATTTACCTGATGAATCATCCACTGAATGTTTAATCTGTTCCAGGATCGTTTTGGCTGCCTTGGTCCCATTAATTTTCGCCAAAATCCCTAACGCTTTGTCATCCTGATTTTTCAATGATAAATAACGCGGAGTTTCAGGCACGGTCAACAGCAGCAGTCCAAATAATAAAGCCGGAACACCACAAGAAGCAAACATATATCTCCAGCCTACATCATTCACCCAGCTTTGTGTTTGTCCATGGGAGATGGAAAAGTTAACAAAGTAAGCAACCAGCATCCCAAGG
>JAUZQA010000081.1 GCA_030705665.1 Bacillota bacterium | reverse complement strand
ATACAATGAACTACTTTGCAGATTTAGGCCCCGTCCATTCACAAAGTATGTCGGCAGCCAAGTCATAAATAAGAAAAAAAGGTAGTTTGCGCAAAAATAAGATAACGCACAGAACCATACAGATTTTGTTGAGAGGATTTCCTTTTTTGTTAAGATTCCTCCGTTCTGATTCGGATGCCGCTGTGAATCTTGATCGGCATGGATATATTCCAATTCTTGGTTTGTTACTTTAGAATGTTGTGCTGGAGTATCTTTGCCGAATTTCCACCATATCACTACCCAAACAGGGCCGAGAAAAGCAAATGTATGAAAAACCATTTGCCAATTCCATGTCTGGATAATCCAAGTAGCAATGGGCATGGTGATCGCAATGCCGACTGGAATTCCGGCTTGAACAAATCCTGTCGCTTTTCCTGTTTCCTTTTTTGGAACCCACTTCGCTAAAATGGAATGTATGGCGGGCAATGACATTCCTTCACCAATACCCATCATGGCGCGAATGAACAACATCATTGCAAGAGTTGAACCATAAGGAGTAAGAAAGACGAAAACGGACCATGTTAATGCGCCAAACATAACTATTTTACCGCCGCCAAATTTATCAGCTAAACGTCCTCCGGGCATTTGGGTAATGGCATAACCAATAAAGAAGGCCGTTGAAACCAGACCAAATTCCGTTGCACTCCAATCGTAATATTTCATCATGGATGATCCAGCCATAGACATATTAGACCTGTCCATGTACAGCACTAAGTAGCATAATGCGAGCAAGACAATAATCCCCAACCGTTTATTACCAACTTTTAAATTCATAAATATCATTTTCCTTTCCATACCAGTATCTTTAAATATTCACACTTGCTAGACTATCGGAATTTTTTGGATGAAGGAATATGAATCAGAGGTTCATAAGAAAACACGTTAGCTTAACTGCCAGCACTATGCTCACTACTGAGCATAAATACAGGCAATAACTTTGCTTTAAAGCGTTCAAAAAAAGAAGACCTTTTTATCGTGAGTATTTCTTTATCGATAGCAGGTCTGTAAAAAGGTTTAACCTATCGTGACAAGTTCATTCAATTTGTTCTTTATGTCTTCCCGCAAAATATATTTCTGAATTTTTCCCGACTCATTTCTTGGCATTGATGCTATTACTTCTATCCTCTCAGGGTACTTGTACTTAGCTATATTTATTTTGGCAAAGAATTCTCTAACTTCCTCTAATGTCAGCTCTTGGTTAGGCGCACTAAGCACAACATAAGCACAAGTTCTCTCCCCTAATCTATCATCTGGCATTCCCACAACCGCAGCATCTTTTATCTTTGGATGTTGCATCAGAATATTTTCAATTTCCACACTGCTTATATTTTCACCGCCACGGATAATGATATCTTTTTTTCTTCCATTAATCCTAATATATCCTTGTTCATCCATCGTGCACAAATCACCGCTGTAATACCAGCCATTGTCATCTAATACACGCGCTGTTAACTCTGGCTCCTTAAGATAACCAACGAAAACATTGGGACCTCGTGATGCTTCTTCACCTTGAACTCCTGTTAACACCTCTTTACGAAACTCGTCGACTACCTTAATCTCAATGCCCGCCAGTGATCGTCCATCTGTGTTTATAATTCTCTCAGTTGAATCGTTTAAGCCTGAGGCAGTATGTGGAACACTTTCAGTTGAACCGTAGACCCCCATTACTTTAAAACCTATATGGAGGGCCTCTTTTACAAGATGCCTTGGCACAGGTGAACCCCCACACATAAAGAACCTTAATGAGGAAATATCATATTGTCTTTTTTTGGCCATCGTAACGATATCATAAACAAATGATGTGCATAAATTCCCAAATGTACATTTTTCACGTTCAATCAACCAAAGGCTCGTCTCAGGACTAAATATATCCTGCAGGACACTCTTTGCCCCTAATAAAATGGAGACGGTCACACCATGGTGAAATCCAGTCGCATGTGCCACTGGCGCCGGCATTAAAATCGTATCGAGATAAGTTAGATTAAAGGCTGCAGCATAAGCCTTTTCACTTGCAATAATGTTATTATGAGTTAACATTACCCCTTTTGGAAAACCTTCTGTACCAGAAGTAAAAAGGACAGCTGCCAAATCATCTGCTTTTCTCCCGTTCCTAAAGGATTCAGGGCTGTATTCTGTTAAGATTTTATTTAAAGTGATCCCATGATCAACCTTGTTTTCCTTTTCAACAATAACCACTTCTTTTAGGCTAGGTATTTCATCTGCTATTGACCAAATCATCGTCGGGTATTCACACTTTTTAAACCTTGATGGGATAAATAACACTTTTGACTCGCACTTGTTTAAAATATATAACAATTCCTTTTTGCGAAGATTTGGCAATATTGGATTTACGACAGCACCTACTTTTAAGCAGGCGATATAAATAACTGTAAACTCCGCCCAGCCTGGTAACTGCATTGACACAAAATCCCCTGGTTCAACTCCTGCATTCCTTAAGAACACCGCCACTTTGCCAGCCGCTGCATCAAGTTCAGTATAGGTGTAGGTTGTTCCCTGAAGATCAACAACAGCTGTATTTTCCGGAGAGCTCTTTACAGACATATCCCAATAATCTTCCAGTGTTGCATCACCCCAGAGCCCCTTTTGTCTGTATTCCGCTTTTTGCCATTCACTGATTTTTATCCCTAAAGACATTTTTACAACCTCCTCAACCATTGAACTTTGGGATCAATCCTGTTCCTTTTAAGGAATATTTCCTTCCGAACATTGGACTGTTTTACGATAATAGGTGTGCCGTCCAATATTGGGGGAAACAGTCAAATTTATTTTTGCATGATTCGGATTGGATTGTCCGATCATCTGAAATGCAAAGTATAGAACAAGCCGCAAAGGCATCCTGCGGCTTGCCCCAAGTAAATTTTGAAACATGCGATATGGCAATAGTTCTGCTTTTTAAATCACAATTGCAATGTTTTAAGATTATGCAAACGCCAACACCTTGCCTGCTTTTACCTTCTTAAATTCCTCCACGAGAACGGGAACTACTTCAAATAAATCTCCAACTACTCCATAATCTGCAACTTCAAAAATAGGAGCATCCGGATCTTTATTGATTGCAACAATTACCTCTGCTGAAGTTATACCCGCTATGTGCTGTGTTGCCCCAGAAATTCCGCAGGCAATGTACAGCTTTGGAGCAATCCTTTTACCAGATTGGCCAATTTGCAATTGCTGCGGCATCCATTCTGCATCAACACAAGCTCTTGTTCCGCCGACTGCTCCACCCAGTACATCAGCCAAATCTTTAATGATTTGAACATTCTCAGCTTTTCCTAATCCTCTTCCACCCGCTACAACGACTTCCGCTTCTTCTAATTTAATACCTTCGGCAACTGATTTTACGATCTCTCTGACTTTTGTTCTGATTTGTTCAGCAGGAGTCTCAATACTTTCAAACACTACAGCAGCTAAGCCTACTTCTTCGGCTTGGGGCTTTTCATATGAACCTGGTCGAACCGTACCAATTTGCGGTCTTGATTGAGCAAAAGTAACTGTACTGAAAAGTTTCCCGCCATATGTAGGTCTAGTCCATTCGATCGCTCCGGCCTCTCCAACTTCAACAGCTGTACAATCGGCTGCAGAACCTACCTGCAATCTGCCCGCTGCTCTTGTAGCCAGATCACGTCCATTATGGGTAGCTCCCAACAGTAATACAGAAGGCTTATATTTTTCTACTAATTTCACAATTGCATTTGTATAAATATCAGTATGATAGTCTTTATATTCTTCACCTTCGACGATGATTACTTCATCTGCTCCATATGCATTTACTGTTTTAACAACTGTATCAACATTCTGGCCAAGTACGACCGCAATCAGCTTTTCACCAGCAGCTTCTGCTAGGACTTTACCTTGATTCAACAGCTCTAAGCTGACATTTTTCACTTCACCGCCAGCTGTTTCTATAAATACCCATGTATTCTTGAAATCTTGAATATTCATCTGTGACCCTCCATCCTATACTAGTTTCGCTGCAACTAGATTTTCGAATAATTTGAATGCTGACTCGCTTCCTGATTTTTCTTGAATCTTGATTCCAGCTTCTCTTTTTGGCGGTGCAAATGTCTTCATTACTTTGGTTGCTGACCCATTACCTACCATTGAAGGTTCAATACCTAAATCGGCAGCAGATAAGACCTCTATCTTTGCTTTATTAGCCGCCATTTTTGTTTTAATTGTCGCCAGCCTTGGATCATTTATTGTATCCAGTACTGTACAAACCGCAGGAAGCTGAACCTCCAACACTTCATAGCCTTCGTCTGCCTCGCGGTTAACGCTAAGTGTACTGCCGTTTACTTCTATCTTTTGCACATAAGTTGCCTGCGGGATGCCAAGCTGTTCCGCAACCAAAGGTCCTACCTGCCCTGCATCAGTGTCTGTTGCTTGATTGCCGCAAATAATTAAATCAAAGTTTCCAAGTTTTTTAATAGCTGCCGCTAATATTAAACTAGTTGAATAGGAGTCTGATCCTTCAAAAGCCGGATCACTAATCAGTACCGCTTTATCCGCACCTGTTGAAATGCATTCTTTTAGAGCTGCCTTTGCTTTTTCTGAACCCATTGAAATAACGGTAATACTTCCGCCATGTGCCTCTTTTAATTGAACTGCTGCCTCAAGGGCATTTTTGTCGTACGGGTTTACGACATATGGTGCTCCATCTTTAATCTTGCCTGTCACTAAATCAACTTTAAGTTCTTCCGTATCCGGAACCTGTTTTACACACACCAAGAATTCCATAGACAAATACCTCCGTTTTATTAATTAGCAGATGTTCAACTCAACATTTGTCTTGCAATTGTCATACGTTGAATTTGATTGGTTCCCTCGAAAATTTGGAATACCTTTGAATCTCTCATCAATTTTTCAACAGGATATTCTTTGCTGACACCATATCCGCCAAAAACTTGCACCGCATCTGTTGTAACCTTAACTACCGTATCACCACAGAATGTCTTTGTAATTGCTCCTTCCCTGACAACCGGCTTACCCTCATCCATTAATCCCATTGACCATTGAACCAAGTTGCGCGCGGCTTCAGTTTGGATTTCCATATCAGCCAAAATCATTTGTACCGCCTGGAACTCACCAATTGGTTTACCAAATTGCTTTCTTTCTTTCGCGAATTTTACCGCTTCATCGATAGCAGCCTGACAAATACCAACGGCTAAAGTGCCAACGAAAGCTCTTGATACATTTAAGGTATTCATTGCAATTTTGAAGCCGTCACCCTCGTTTCCTAGAAGATGATCAGCGGGGACGCGAACATTCTCAAGGATAAGATCGGTCGTATTGGATAATCTAAGGCCCATTTTATTTTCATGGCTGCCAACCGAAAGACCTGGACGATCTCGTTCAACGATAAATGCAGAGATTCCTCTGCTGCCTTTACTTTTGTCTGTAGAAGCGAAAACGACATATACACTTGCTACACCGCCGTTTGTAACAAAGCATTTTGTACCATTAAGGATATATTCGTCTCCGTCTTTCACTGCTGTTGCTCTAAGGGCACCTGCATCAGATCCTGCATTAGGCTCAGATAAGGAGAAGGCTCCAAATGCTCCGGGAACGATGATATCAGCAAATAATTTTTTCTGTTCAGCGTTTCCTGCATATATAACCGATCGTAAAGCAACAAATGTTGTTACTAGGGAAATAGCAAAACCTGCGTCAACTTTCGCTAATTCTTCAAACATAACCGCTGTAGTTTTAAAGTCCAAACCTGAACCGCCGAAATCCTCAGGGATTTCCAGCACATGCAAGCCCATTTCAAAAGCCTTATTGAGAATTTCCAATGGGAATTCTCCTTTATCATCCATTTCCTTCACATATGGCTTTAATTCTTTCAGCGCAAACTCTCTTACTAAATCCTTCAATTCCTGCTGTTCCTCCGTTAATACCTGTACCATATCAATTCCTCCGCATTTTATATTTTTTTAATTGATTAACCTTCTCTGTAAATAATCCCCATTCCTTGTAAAGGATAATTCCATGAGTAGCCTTCAGCACCTTGATTAAGCCGCTCACAAACAAAGCGACAGTTCCCACATTCCAAACATCCTACATGGTCAAAATTTAAAACATCGTTAACTGCATCCCATGCATAACGTTCAGCCGGACAGCATGTTGTGCACGCACGGTGATTGCATGAGGAGCATGCTGCTTTATCAATTAATATATGTGAATGATGATCATCGCTATCAAAACGATTTTTGGCTAAACGATCATCCATCGATAACATTTTCATAGAGACCTACTCCCTTTCACCACATCTTTTATGACATTGAAATATGGTATTTTACCTGATACTGCCTGTTTTACTACACCCATTACTGACTTTGCTGGATTTCCATCAACAGTATAGAGACTTTTCATTAAACTTGTCGCAAGCTCAGGATATGTGGTAAACAAATGCTGTGAATGACTAATATAATCATGGGAGTTTTTAAATGTTCTTAAATCTTTAAGAACCATATCTTCTAATTTACTTTCATACATCTTCAAATAGCTTTTTGAAAAATTTTCCGCTTTAAATGCTTCAATTGCGGTTTCAGCTGCAGCAATTCCGGAAAGAATCGCATAGTCCATTCCGCGAACAGTAAAACCTCTGTTTACAACCAAACCGGCGGCATCACCTGTAAGCAAAAACCCGTCAGCGCATAGTTCCGGAAGAGACTTAATCCCTCCCTCGGGAATTAGGTGGGCTGAATATTCAACCAACTCTCCACCTTCAATATATCGCGCAATCGAAGGATGTTTCTTTAGTTCCTCGGCTACATCGGCCAATGGCCTTTTAGAATTTTTCCAGCCATTGGAGTCGACAACAAGTCCCAGCGAGATACTGTCAACATTTGTATAAAGAAATGCACCGCCGCTAATACCTTTGTTGCAATCACCTACACAAAGCATGGCAACCCCTTTGCCCTTTTCGGTATTAAAACGGTCATTGATTTTTTCCTCTGAAAGTTTAATGACGTGTTTAATTCCAACAGCAATGTCTTTCACATCTACTGGTCTAATGAGCCCGGCCCGTTCGGCAACAAGGGCGTTAACACCTTCTGCGCTAATAACAAGATCTGCCTCCAGCTCCTCTTCCCCGGTCCTGATGCCACATACTTTTCCATCTCTGATAATTAATCCATCTACGGTACTGCCAGGTAACATCATCGCGCCTTCTTCTTCTGCTTTTGCAGCTAACCAAGCGTCAAACTTTCCTCTTAGTACCGTATATGACTTCTGACTCATCGATGGGAATGTAGAATCAATCGCCATGCTGTCTTCAGCTGTCATCATCATCATGATTTCCCGTGTAACCTCACGTTCAAGTGGTGCGTCTGCCCATCCTTCAGGCATCAATTTATCGAGAGCATGTGTATAGAGACGCCCGCCGGTCATATTTTTTGCCCCGGGTTCACTTCCCCTATCGACAACGATTACCTCAATCCCTGCCTTTGCCAGACGGTAAGCGGCTGCTGACCCTGCGACGCCTGCACCAATTACGATCACCTGGACTCTTTCGTCAGACATAGTCGTTTCTCTCCTTTAATGATCACCATCCGTAAATTACAGGTGTGTGACATATTTTTAGATATTACAATATTGATTTAATCTTCAAATAGCTCAATGTAATAGTATTTTTAAAGTTTACAAGGTCAATTTTCATCTAAAAAAACAACCAGGAGATTCAATAGGTAAATTGACCTTAAAACTGTAAAGCTAGGTTTAACTTAGACTGGAATTAAAGTCTTAGCTTGAACCACTGTATGATTGGCTTCCATTTTTTCTATCGTTTCTTTAGAGTAGCCAAGTTGTGTTAGTACCTCTTCCGTATGGTAGCCTAATGGTTTAGATGTTGCTAAATTAGGATCGCCGATACTGGTAAATCTCACTGGTGCAGTCGGAATAGCTACTTCCCTGCCGGAAGGATATTTAATCTTTCTGAGAACATCATTAGCCCAGATCTGTTCGTCATGAACAACTTCATCCATGCTATAACCTTTTTCAATCGGGATATCATTGTCCTTAAATAGTTTCATAATATCTTCAAGCGTAAATTTAACTAATTCTTTTTCAAGGATTTCAATAATCTCCGTATTTTTCTTCCGACTATTTACTACTTCGACGGTATTGTAATCCTCATTCTCTATTAAGTCCTCTCTGCCCAGGAGCTTCATAACCTTTGGAAAATCTCTATTATACTCAGGGGCACAAAACAAGAACCATCTTTCATCCTTTGACCTATACGTGTTATTAAACGGATTAGATACTTCTTTTCTGCTCTTTGGATAACTGTTGCCTGGAAATTGTGAAGATACGACTGCAATATTCAGCATATAAACTGCAGTGTGATGAAGGCTGACTGTTACTTTATCCCCTAAGCCTGTTTTTTCTCTTCCAACCAGTGCAGCACATATCCCTGAAACGAGACACATGGTTGCTTGAAAATCACCATATGCATTCGGCTCTAACAGAGGAGATTCTCCCCTCTCCGTCATGGCAGTCAATGCGCCTCCACGGCAAACATATGAAGTTGCATCGTATCCTGGGGTATCCTTTTCCGGTCCTTTTTCCCCGTAGCCGAGAATTTGCGCAAACACGAGTTTAGGAAATCTTTTGCTAAGTTCTTCATAGGAAAATCCCAATTTTTCCAACGCTTTTGTTCGATAACTTGTGACTAGAACATCCGCTGATTCCAAAAGTTTATAGGCTGCTTTTTTCGCCTCTTCATCTTTCAAATTAAGACAAACAAATTTTTTGTTAAAATTAGCAATATCAAAGGCTGGATTCTCTTCATCACTATATGGCATATTAAATACCCCGCCCTGGGTTCTTGCAGGGTCCCCTTTCGGCGGTTCGATCTTAATAACTTCCGCACCCCATTCAGCCAGAACTCTTGGAACAGATGGTGCAGCATAAAATCCTGTTAGTTCAACAACCCTTATCCCTTCAAGTGGTTTCATATGTATTCCAACTCCTTTATCAAATGTTAATGTAATAGGAAATCTGATTTGTTTGCTGGTTTCAGATGTTCAAATTCTCTAAAATGGAATATCCATAATCCCTGCGCAATCCTCTGCTCGTTCAAAGTTATTTGAGCAGGGATTTGGATTTAACATCAATGTCGGTTTGCGATTAAGCCGACTTTCCTTTATGTAAGGATTGATCAGGGCTTTTAGATACAATAGGCTTTACCTTGGTAATGGTTAACAAGATGATCGCACCTAAAACAGCCATTCCAGAGCCCAAGTACATTGCCGTTTCGTATTTACCTGAAAGATCGATTACATACCCTGTCAGGATCGGAGCTGTTATTCCGGCGAATGTTCCAATGGTTCCATACAAACCAACAATCATCCCAGCATTCTTTGGAGCAAGAATAATCGGAATGGAGAAAAATCCCCCTTGAGTAAGGGTTAAGCCGCCCATTGATATTGATAAGAGAAGAATTGCTGTAAATAAGCTGCTTGTTTGAGTAGCTAACATTAACGCAACTCCACCAAAGATTAGCCCGCAAATCGGGAAAAGTTTACGGCCAATATTTTGTCCGAATTTTTTTGCTCCCCAGTCAGCCAGCATACCGCCAGCCGGATAGGTGAATACTGCCACTAGATATGGGAACATAGTTGCGTATCCTGCACTGGCTAAAGATAAGTGACGCCCTTGCGCAAAATAGGTTGGCAGCCAAGTAAGAAGCAAGTAAAAAACGTAGTTGTAGCAAAAATAGGCTAATGTTGCTCCCCATACAGAAGCGCTTCCATATACTTCTTTTGAAGTTAGAGATGTACCGGAAGTTTCCTTAGCCCCTTGACCAGCTTTGATATAATTAACTTCTTCTTCACTGATTTTAGGATGTTTTTCAGGTTTGTCTTTCCCAAACTTCCACCATATTAGACTCCATACCGGCCCAAGAAAGGCAAATAAATAAAAGATGGTTTGCCAGTTAAAATGCTGGATAAGATAGACACCAAGCGGCATTGTAATCGCAACACCAAGCGGAACACCAATGAGGGTAAATCCTTGCGCTTTTCCTGCCTCTTGACTTGGCACCCATTTCGAAACCATTGAAGAAGCAGAAGGCAATGTTACACCTTGACCCACCCCAACTAATGCACGGATTAGAACGAAAATACCGATTGAACCTGCAAAAGGACTTAGTAATGTAAATAAAGACCAAAACAATGTTCCAACGACAATGACTTTACCTGCACCGAATTTGTCAGCTAGGTAGCCGGCAGGCAGCATTGTTAATGCATAACCAATAAAAAACGCTGTTGAAACTAGACCAAATTGCGTTGCACTCCAACCGTAGTCTTTCATGATTGTTGAGCCTGCAATCGAAATGCTGGATCTTCCCAGATACATGAAGGTGTAGCACAGTACCAGGATAAAGACGATTAGCCAACGTTTATTGCCAACCTTTGATGCCAAATTAATTCCTCCTTTATATACTAAATGGGAGTACTACCTCCTTTTTCAGAATATAATAGGTCTATCTATATAACTAATTCTTATTATTTGGGGAATTGGGATAACCTATAAACAATGTATATGGATTCACAAAAAACTATTTTTAAATAATTTTTATCATTAAGCTTAAAACAACAAAAAACTCTTAAAATTTAAGAGTTTTTTGTTTGAGCGTATTTTTTTCTATGTAATCACGCGCTAAAAAGCACGAGATTAATTTCAAAACATATTATGACTTTTCTCCAAAATATGAAGTTCTGATTACATAATCTTTGAATCTCTGCAAAGACGATGGAAGCTGCCGATTTTTACATAGACCCATATAAATTTTCCTGATATAGACGGGATTATGAATGGGTTTAACAACAATATCCTTATTTCTACGGATATTCGCATTATCCGGAACGATCGCTATCCCCAAATTTTCCGCAACCAACCCTATCATTGAAAACTCATCCTCGATTTCATATCCAGTGTTCGGAGTAATATTTACCATTTCAAACAATAGGTTAATTTCATCTCTTAAACCAATTTTCCCACTGTGTTGAATCAAAGGATATGACTCAATTTCT
>JAUZQA010000809.1 GCA_030705665.1 Bacillota bacterium | reverse complement strand
TGATTTCCATTTTTGGTTCCTGGTTTCCCCGCTTTCAATCATCAAAATTTGGAATTTGGATTACTAAGGTTGTCGAACCGTATTTAGGCATATTTAGAAGATTTATTCCACCTCTTGGTCCGATTGATATTTCACCAATTATTGCTTTATTTATTTTTAGATATTTAAGGGTTTTTGCAATGGAAGGTCTTCGCCAATCTTTAAATGTCATAAGTGCATAGATCAAAAAAAATTGAACCACCAAACAAGAGCCATGAATACTCAACATCATGGCTCTTGTTTTTCACGTCACACCCCGTGGCCCACTACCAATTTTCAACTATCGTAAATTTTCCTAAAGATAGAGAATCTTTTAATTAAAAAAGCAATCAAAAGGTCGGGCTTTTTTCCTAGCAGGGTATTTTACCTGTGGTTCAGGGGAATCCGAACCAAAAAACCTTTCCACGTCAAATGTGGACATGGAGCCAATCTTATCGTAATTTTCCTTGAGCCATGAATCAGCACTTTTTCGGCCGAAGTCACGCAAAAAACAGAGAAAATCCCAAGAAACATTCAATTTACTTGAACCATCGAAATTATTCAAACTCTCACCTGTATTTATAAGGTGAATATTGACTTTTTCTAATTGGCCATCATAATCAAATCCATGGTCCATAAGTGAATTTAACGAGCTGATGACGCGTATTTCTCGCATTAAACTAGCGTTAAAACTGATGTCGTATGCACGATCCATTATTTCATGAGCATTTGTCGGCAGTTTCGGGTAATTAGCCGCGTTTAGTTGAACAACCATTAAATCATTACAATCATGTTCCCATAGCAGTGGGAAAAGTGAAGGATTTCCGACATATCCGCCATCCCAATAATGCTCTCCGTCGATTTCAACAGCTCTGTATATTTGTGGCACGCACGCCGAGGCTAAGACGGTTTCGACTGTAATTTCATGGGTATCAAACACTCTCAATTGTGAGGTTCTTACATTCGTCGCAGATAGGAAAAGCTTTATTTTCTGATTGCTTCGTACTTTTTCAAAATCAATCGTCTCATTCAATATCATCTTAAGTGGGTTAAGATCGAAAGGATTGAACTGATATGGGGAGAGGAATGAAGAGAGGATTCCCCATGTTTCATAGACTGGGTTGAAATCCATATTGCCTCGACTCACCATTTTGTCCATCCATGTCGGTTGAAAAAGAGAAAACAATCCCCAGTCCGCGATTTTCCGCCAAAATAAATCGAGCTTTTCTCGTGCCGTTTGTCTGTCTCCAATCGTCAATCCATAGGCCAGCAGGCTAGCATTAACCGCCCCTGCGCTCGTCCCGGATACAGCCGCAACTTCCAAGTTTTCTTCTTCAAGTAAGCGATCGAGCACACCCCATGTAAAAGCTCCAAATGCCCCTCCGCCCTGCAAGGCTAAAAGAATCTTCTTTTTTTTCATATTTTTCCCCTCGTAATCGTTAGATATTTACCATTATATTCCCCTGTAATTTACATTTAAAGACTAGATTGCTAACTTTGCCATTGTTTTCATAAAGTTATTAGTTGCTTTCTTTTGTGCTCGTGCTCCACTTTATTCCCGGGGTTCGAGATGATTTCGCATTTTTCTCCCTGTCCTCTCTTGTTTTCCAATAGTTCGGGATGATTTCCGTGTTTTTCTCCCCGTCCTCCTTTGTTTTCCTGGAGTTTGGGATGAATTCCGTGTTTTTCACCCCGTCCCCCTTTGTTTTCTCGGAGTTCGGGATGAATTCTTTTTTCCCCCCGTCCTCCAGCTTTTCCACAAAGGATGCCTAGCACTAAACCTTCATGTACTTTAACTGTTATCAAACAGACACAAAAGTGTATTATAACAGTTATCCAAAACG
>JAUZQA010000808.1 GCA_030705665.1 Bacillota bacterium | reverse complement strand
TCAATTTTGATCGTTTTAGGGATTAAACTATTTGCTTTAAATTCATGTTTTTCATCCGTTACCACAGATTTGAAGGCGTGCTCCACTTTGGCGGGCTCGACATTTTCTACTCCGCTGACTGTTAAAATCCGTTCGATGTCACGATGATCCAGCATAGGAGGTTCACTTTCTTCGTTTTCGTTACTCTCTTGTACCATCTTATCGAGTTCCTCATAGACATTTGAAATGACTCTGGAATCTACCTCGTCCCCGATGACTTCTTTTAAAATAAAGTCAAAACAGTCCTTATCTTCCTGTGCGGTAATGATCTCTTCACAAGTAAGCACCTCTTCAATAAAGGTATAATCCGGCTGATTTACTTTTCCTGCACAATAAAGAAGATGGTTCACATCTGCTGCGTTGTCATTAAAAGCCGGGAATAAAAATCCTGATAATGGAGAGTCCAAATTAATAATCGGGTCAACAGCGGTATTCGGTTTAAATTCTTTTTCAACATAATCAAACAGCAGGGCTTTTTTCGGCTGATCGGTTTTATTGAGACTGCACAGAGTGAATAGGCTGGAATAGGTCTCGTCGTCACCGCCTTCTTCAGAGTCCAGGTCCCGTTTCCGTGTCTGCTTTCGGTATTCCCCGCGAATAAATGTCACGACAGTATCAAATTCATAAACCGAATGAGCAAACATTTTCCCAACGATGGCTAGCATGTGTTCTTTCCATTCATCCGTTGTGTCTGCATGTAATCCATTGAAGAGGATGGCCTGCGTACTGTCTTCCACATCCCGCTTAAATTTCAGCTCAAACAATTTGGCATCGAGATGGCCGGTTAGAACCTTTCTAAAGTTTGCCAAAAATAATTCTTGTGCTTCCTGCTCCAGCATTTGCAGCGGCTGGCTGACGTGATGATAAATCTCACCTGATTCTTTCTTCACATAGACATTGA
Organism: Bacillota bacterium; assembly: GCA_030705665.1. The sequence continues at coordinate 923 of JAUZQA010000808.1, read as the reverse complement.
AGATTTCATGAATTTTCATATAGTTGTTATTTAATTTAAATTGCTTGCGGATATTAGCGATGTCTTTTTTGTTCATTTGTTTCAACTCCCATTCCTGATTATACTGTTCAGACAAGAAAATAGTAATACTTGAAATTTTTTCAGTTTAAGATGCTGGAACAATTTTGAAGTTATTCTGGACATGTATGATAAAAATTGTGTACAATATTTACAGAATTATCAAAATAAATAGAAAATATTGAGGGGGTTACATATGAACAAGAAAAAAGTCACTGGAATCATGGCTTCGCTTTTACTGGCCGCAGGGGTTATGGCTGGGTGTAGTTCTTCCAAGAGCACAAGTGCTGGAGGCAGCAGCAGTAGTTCTTCAACTATTAAGATAGGTGCGAACCTTGAATTATCAGGAGGAACGGCTTCGTTTGGACAATCAGTTGCTGAAGGTCTTCAATTGGCATTAGATGAAATCAATAAAAGTGGGGTTGACGGGAAGCAATTAGAATTAGTAAAAGTCGATAATAAATCGGATGCAGCTGAAGCCACAAACGGGGCCATTAAATTAGTCAGTCAGGATAAAGTTGCAGCGATGATCGGGTCTGCAACCAGTACGAACACACTGGCTCAAGTTCAAATCGCAGATGATAATAAAATTCCTTTATTAACTCCGACAGCAACCAATCCGACAGTCACAGTCAAAGGCGGCAAAGTTAACGATTATGTGTTCCGCGCCTGTTTTATTGATCCATTCCAGGGCACTGTTGCAGCTAACTTTGCTTCAAAGACTTTGAAAGTAAAAAATGCCGCGGTTCTAACTGATACCGCGAGTGACTATTCAAAAGGTCTAGCGGATGCTTTTAAAACTTCCTTTAAGAAAGACGGCGGAACGATTGTTTCCGAAGAGGCATATGTGGCTAAAGATACCGACT
>JAUZQA010000807.1 GCA_030705665.1 Bacillota bacterium | reverse complement strand
CAAGCAGCAATGATGGTTTGCATTGGTTACCTATCAAAGAATGGACCTTTGATGATGGACAGGCACTTGGCAGTTATAATACCCAGGCCCACTGGCTCTCGCACTCCAAGGGACTTTTCCTGACTTACACCCGTCGCGGTGCCAATAATGACCATATTGCCAGAAACAGGGCCCCTCTGTTTATCGCAGAAGTCGATCCGGTAAAACTCCAGGTGCTTCGTTCTACGGAAAAAGTGCTGATTCCGGAACGTGGTGTAATGCTGGGTAATTTTGGAGCGGCCCCCATCAACAAAAACGAGTCCTGGGTTACTGATGCCGAATTTATTGTGGGAGACAAACCTAATCCTAAAGGCGCTGACGGATCGGTATGGGTTGCACGCGTAATCTGGAATAAAAATAACAAACTTAAATGCTGTCAGTAATTGATTTAGTACGGATTAGCAAGTTAACTTTATTTAATCAAAACTTTTCATTTTAATAACGAATCTGATAGAAATATTGAAATAAATAACTAATATTAGGCCATTATTGGATAAACAAATAAAGATAAATACCACAAATGTAATGCAGAGTATTAGTGGCCTATAAATATTCCTCTTTACTTTGTTCGCTGTAATTGAATAACCAGATATAGCAACTAATGAAAAAGACATTTCTATCCTGGACTCTACTGTTCACATGCAATCTGATGTGGTCGTTGCAGTTCACCTGTATAAAACTTACGCAGAATCAAATTGGTCCCTATTTTACTGTTTGGGCTCCAATGCTTTTAGCTGCAATCCTTTTATCAGGTTTTGCACTGCGCGATTTTAAAAAAGGCGGAAAAAAATTAAGCGATATACTTGTATTTGCCCAGCTTGCGGTACTGGGGGTTTTCCCCGCCCAAGTTTTTATGACCTGGGGAACCCAATATTCGCTTGCCAGCAACGCAGCCATCCTCACCCTTAGTTTGCCTGTTTTTACCGCATTATTTGCTTTTTTCATATTGAAAGAGAAAATGAACAAGGTACGGTGGGCAAGTTTCATAGTTGCCATTATCGGGGTCATCCTTTGTTCCACTGGCGATTTAAAACAATTGAATTTTGGGTCAAAATACGCTGTTGGAAACATTCTTATCTTTTTAGCCATCATGGGCAATTCATATTACAATGTAGGGATCAAGAAAATAGCTGAAAGATACACCGAAAGGGAAATGGTATTTTATACTTATATTTTTATGGTTATTCTTTTAACACCGCTTGTATTATATTTTGAAAGCGATGTATTTCTTAGAATCCCATCCTTTACCGGGCAAACGTGGTTGGGAATGTCCATTCTGACCTTGTTCCATAATTTCCTTTCGATGCTACTATTTTTCAAAGCTTTAAAGATGCTGGATGCAATGCAGGTAGCGTTATCCAATTATCTGATTGCTTTTTTTGGTTTACCAATTGCAGCCATTTTTCTCGGAGAAACCTTAAACAGCATGGCTATTGTTGGGGGTGTACTTGTTCTGTCCTCCACAATAATTATAACAATTGCCGATTCTAAGATGAACAAGGCTACGTTTCAGGAAATGACGGAGATACCAGAAATGCCAGAAATAGAAGAAGTACAGGAATAAATATTAATCACGAATAAAAATTAGGAGGATTTATCTTGAAAAATAAAACGAAATGGGGCGTTATTGGCTCCGGTGGTATAGCCAGAAGACGTACAATCCCGGAAGGGATCATGCAGGCAGAACATGCAGAACTGGTTGCAGTTTACGACATCAATGCAACAGTTAACGAAGCAGTTGCAAAGGAATTCAATGCAAAGGCAGTCAACAGTATTGAAGAACTTATTCATTCCGATATTGATGCTGTGTACATTGCTTCCCCGGTAAGTT
>JAUZQA010000806.1 GCA_030705665.1 Bacillota bacterium | reverse complement strand
ATAAAGTATTTGAAGATTATTATTCCAATCTTTATCAGTTTACATCTGAGAGAAAGTGGAGTATGGTTATAGACAGTTAATATTTTAGACAATTTATAATAATTTTGTCTAAAGTGTTTAAGGAGAAATTTTAAGCTAATAAAGGCCCTTTATCGATAACATAAAAAAAGGAGAATGAAACAATGACTACCACTACTACTGGACAAATAACAAATGATTTCAATAAAATTCTCAAAGGTCGAAGCTCCATAAAAAATTATGACAAGTCTGTAAAAATTAGTCGTGAAGAAATGGCAGAGATCCTTTCATTAGCGACGCTCGCTCCTTCGTCCGTTAACATGCAACCATGGCGTTTTCTAGTAATTGAAACTCCCGAGGGAAAAGCAAAACTTGCGCCACTTGCTAAATTTAACCAAAATCAGGTAGAAACATCCTCTGCTGTCATTGCTGTATTCGGAGATTTGAACAATTTTGAAAATGCTGAGGAAATTTATGGAGCAGCAGTAGACAAAGGTTTTATGCCTCTCGAAGTAAAAGAACAAATCCTTGCATCATTCACTGGGTATTATGAAACCATTTCACGAGAAGATATGAAAGATGTTGTTTTAATTGATGGAGGTCTTGTATCCATGCAGTTAATGCTTGCGGCTCGCGCATATGGATATGATACAAATCCAATCGGCGGTTATGAAAAGGACCAAATTGCAGAAGCTTTTGGATTGGAGAAAGACCGCTACGTTCCGGTTATGCTAATCTCAATCGGTAAAGCAGCAGACAACGGACATCCATCTGTACGCCTCCCAATTGATAAAGTCGCACAGTGGAAATAATGGAATGATCTTCAAAACAAGAGAGGATGAGGTACGATGATCATTATTCATGCCACGTTTCATATTGATCCAGCGAAGCAGGACACGTTTCTGAACGAGATTCAACCGCTGATTGTTGCTGCAAAAGCAAAAAGCGGAAATATTTCTTATAGTCTCCAAAAAGATACGGAAAACGAAAATGTATTTACCATGGTTGAAGTTTGGCAGGATCTTCAAGCTGTTGCCAGTCATAATTCAAGTGAGCACTTCACCGCGTTTGTATCTAAAGCGAAAGATTTTTTAACTGCACCATTAGATGTTAAAGCATTTGAGGGACACTCATTAAAATTATAGTTTTGTATATTCAGTTTTTAAATAATATCCAAGAAGAGGTGTGTTGCAGTCTAAGTAACACACTCTTTTTTGTATTTACTAAAATGCTACTTCTGTATATTGCCATTTGTGGAAGAGTGTACTTAAGCTATCATGGGCTTGAGTTAACAGTGGGATTGCTTCGGTAATCCCATTTCTTATTCAACAAACATGGCAGGTCAGTGACAAAATGCTCTGTTGTGTTAAACGTTGTGAAAAGATGAGGATTTTGTCTAAATTTCTCACATGATTTTCACATTTAAAACTTGTTTATGTTTAGAATGTGCTTTACTCTATCTATAAAAGGAATAATTTTCTTAATAGCTAGGGAGGTGTGAAATGTTACCTATCGAAAGGCAAAAACTAATTTTGGAGTGGTTAGGTGAAGAAGGTACTCTATCCATAGTAGAAATTAGTAAGCGCCTAAATGTGTCAGAAATGACTATTTATCGGGATATTAAGCCGCTACTGGAGAGGAATAAGATTAAAAAGACTTCAGGAGGAATTACCTTAGTTGAGTTAGAGCATTTTTCTTCTAATATATGTAGTTATTGCTTAAAGGAATTAAATAATCGTCATCCTGTTCAAATCATTACAAATGATTTAAAGGTAGAACAACTATGCTGTCCTCATTGTGGTTTATTAAGATATAAAGATATTGAAAAAGATGTTTCACAAATTATCTGTCGT
>JAUZQA010000805.1 GCA_030705665.1 Bacillota bacterium | reverse complement strand
TAACAACATCCTTAATGTCCCCTATTAAAATCGTTAACTCTTTAATCGCCTTTAAGTTTTCATATAAATACTTATAATTTTCCCTTCTTTTCTTGGTTAGGTTTTCAAAATCCATCCTTTGTAGCATATTTACCGATAATTCATCCATCGGTACAATCTCAATATGAGAATATAAAGCATGATCCATTTTCTGTAGAATAGGAAGATAGGTGTTTTTTACTTGTTCGCTTTTTAAGCCATTTACATATAGATATTTAAGTTGCTGTCCAAAAGCCCTTAATTGGCCAATCTCCAAGGCAAGATTAGACCTTTCATAAAAATCATCATATTCCCATGTATTTTTATTTTTTATGACAAGCCCTCCGTGTGGGAGCGGCCCCCACTTACGTAAGCTACAGATTAAATAATCCCCGATGTCTTCTCGCTTACTAAAAAAATTATGGGTTATATCCTCTATTAAGCATATTTTTCTTTCTTTAAGACTGCTTAGAAACGAGATTACCTCCGTTGGCTGACTAACTCCAAAGTAATTAATAAAATAGGCAGCTTTCGTTTTTTTATTTAGCTTTGACTTTACATCGTCTAAGTCTATTGTTAAATCTGGATTTACATTATAATAGACAATTTTTAAATTCAGTTCATTAAATGGCTGAACAATACTTGGGCATAAATAGGATGGGAGCAAAAACTCATCTTTTTCATCATTTAACTTGATCAAGTTTAGTAGCACTTGTTTTATTCCACATCTACCGGAACTAATCAGTTTATATTCCGATGTCTTGAATACATCATCTAAATCCTTGGGCTCATTTGACATGATTAATTCATAATTAAACTCAAATTCACTTCCAATTTCATATTTCAAACCAAAAAACCTCACTTTCGAACCAAAATGTTCTTATTGAAGAACATTATAGTTTACTCATAAAAAATTAAAAAATTCTAAAAAAACTGATTTTAAATCATTTTTACGTTAAAAAGAACGTTTTCCTAACATTTCCTAATTAACTTGTACAATTTCCCACATAGTTGTTCTTTAAAAAGAACAAACTTTACTATATAATGTTATAAAATTCATTTTTTTAGAAGAGTATTAACTGTTCTTTGAAAACTCATAATTAGGGAGTACGTCAAAAATTCAAACTGAAAATAATAGTATAGTAGGTGATACTTTATGGCTATATTAGTCACAGGCGGAGCAGGTTATATTGGGAGTCATACATGTGTGGAACTGCTGCAGCATGGCTTTGAAGTTATTATTATAGATAATTTTTCAAACAGCCATCCTGAGTCCTTGGGTAGAATCAAAGATATTACCGGTAAAGATTTTAAGTTTTACGAGATTGATTTGCTTGATCGACGGAGACTTGAAAGTGTTTTTTTAGAAAACCATATTGAAGCGGCTATCCATTTTGCAGGATTAAAAGCAGTGGATGAATCGGTAGCGATACCGTTGCATTATTATCACAGCAATATAATGGCGACACTGATTCTCTGTGATGTAATGGAAAAGTACGGTGTGAAGAATCTTGTATTTAGCTCATCGGCTACCGTATATGGAATACCCGAAAGAGTGCCGGTTTCTGAGGATGCTATATTATACGCACCAAATCCTTATGGTAGTACAAAGCTGATGATTGAAGAAATTTTAAGAGATTTATATAGAGCAAAAAATAGCTGGAGTATCGCATTATTACGTTATTTTAATCCCATCGGAGCACATGAAAGTGGCTTAATTGGTGAGGATTCCTATATGGTTCCCAACAACTTAATGCCATCTATTACTCAAGTTGCCATGGGAAAATTGAATGAGTTAATGGTGTTTGGGAATGACTATCCGACCCATGACGGCACAGGTGTAAGAGACTATATTCATG
>JAUZQA010000804.1 GCA_030705665.1 Bacillota bacterium | reverse complement strand
ATTTATTTGCGGCTATTCTACAGGTGGAACGATTGCTCTTGAATTTTTATTATCTAAAGCGGATCGAGCATGGGGTGGGATTGTAATAAGTGGTATGTCGGAAGTTAGTGATTGGTTTTTAAAAAATAAAATTGGATTAGCAATTACCCTTTCAAAATTAAAAGCTATTTCTGCTTTAGCTTTATCTACATCATGGACGAACACGAATACCAAATCGTCATTTTGGAAATTGTTTAAGGAAGAACGAACGGGGTCCGCCCAAAATATTGAACAATATTATAGGTACAGCTTGTCCTATAATTGTACAGATAAATTGGAGAAAATAAAAAGTCCCATTTTATTAATCTATGGACAAAAAGATCAAGTTTTTTATCGGTATGCAAAATTGTTGCATGACAAATTGCCCCAGAGTGAATTGAAATGGATCAACCAAGTCAAACATCAACTACCGACGAAGGCTGCCTTTGAAATAAATGGTTTAATTAAGCAATTTATCAATACGTATAAGAAACAGTAAGTAATTAAAGAAACATGTACCTTTGAAAATTCCATATATAGATATGGATTTAAAGGATAGTTTTAGTAAAATTGGTATCAAAATGAGGTCAATCAGTTCTCAGAGATTGCTCCGGAAGAAGGGTTCCATATTTTTAGTGAGATGCACGGAATCGATAAAATTCAAAAAACTGGGAAGCAAGCAGAGAACTTGTTAAAGAAGCGGAAGAAAGTCTGGAAGAGGCCAAAGTCCAGCAGCAAAATAGGAAGATGATGTTAAATATCCATCTTTCAATTTTAACCTATCCCTTCATGTAAGGATGCTTTATCTAGTGTATACATCCTTACATCCGGGTTTGTGAACTTTAAGCATCTTAACAACTTTTTAATTGTTCAACAGTTCCTGAAAAGTGAATAAAAAAGAGTGCCAGGATTCCTTCAAGGATTTGTTCCTGGCACTCTTTTATAGAATACAGCTTTAAAAAAAATATTAAATCTGATTTATTTTATACTCCCTGTCCGTTGCCAGTACTTTGGCCGTTTCCTTGTCCAGAGCCTTGTCCGTTGCCCATACCGTTTCCTTGGCCTTGGCCATTGGTTCTCGGTGCTTGAACCCGAATGCTTTTAATTGTTTTTTTATCAGTATTGTAATAAATCATCATCGTGCTGCCAGCCGTTACTTGACCCAATGTCGTATTCATTGTAGCCATCCCGTCTTGTCCAAATGTCATCATTTGGATCGTAACATTATTAGGAACAGTAATGGTTTGCGTCTGACCAGTATATTGTCTTTGTCTCATCATACCGCCCCCTCTAGGAGCGCCGTTCCCTGTGCCATTTTGAGCAGTTTGCCCGTTTTGCGTGTCTTGACCGTTTTGTCCACCCTGGGCATTTTGTCTATTTTTTCCATATTGACCATTTTGTCCATTCCGTCGACCCATATTTTGCGGAATTTTCATCAGCTTTAAGGTAACAGTATTTCCATTAACTGTGGAAACCTCCCCGAATACGTCCGGCTTTTGATAAGCATTACCATTACCATTTCCATTGCTGTTAGTTCCATTACCTCCGGATGCAGAAGCTTGATTTGAATTTCCTGAACTTGAGCAACCTGCCATAACGAAAATCATTAAGGTTGTGATAAAAGCTGCAAGTAATTGTTTCTTTTTCATATTCGATCTCCTCGTTATTTTTGCTTTAACCTTTCATTACTGAAACTATTATTAGGGATAATTCTTAATTTTAACTTAAGAATTTAAAAGAAATAGATGAAAAAATTAAGGCAAATTAAAATTATCACCATTTAGATATCTATGCTTTTTTAATGAATTGTATAAAAAGAGGGATCATCTTTTTCTACTAAACTAGATCTTCCCTCAATTCCCCAGGT
>JAUZQA010000803.1 GCA_030705665.1 Bacillota bacterium | reverse complement strand
GGTGGCTGCATCCAAGCTGCGCAAGGCACAGAACAATATCGTAGCTCTTCGCCCTTATGCTAACAAGCTGAAGGGGATCATCCAGAATCTGAGCAGTAACGGGTCGATATCTGATAGTGTTTTTACCCGAGTAGAAGAACCAGATAAGGTACTTCTGATCGTCATTACTTCAAACAGGGGAATGTGCGGTGCCTTTAATTCCAGTGTGAATAAGGCTACCCTTGAACATATTCATACTCATTTTGAAGATCAAAATAGTCGGCATAATCTTCATCTTGTTACCATCGGTAAAAAAGGAACGGATTTCTTTACTCACCGTAACTATAAGGTGATAGCCAATTTTAACAACGTTTTTGACAATTTGGATTATAAGAACGTTTCAGAAATTGCTAACATGATTATGGAATGGTTTAAAGATAAGACTTATTCCCGGGTTGATATTATTTACAATCAGTTCAAAAATGCAGCAACGCAGGTTCTGTCTGTCGAACAGATGTTACCCGTGATTCCTGAAAAGAAGCCCCTCACCCAGGTTCAATTTCATAATGATTATATTTTTGAACCTGAAGAAGAAAAACTAATGGGGGCAGTCATTCCCCAATCCTTGCGTATCCAGCTTTATAAGGCTTTGCTTGATTCATATGCTTCTGAACATGGGGCTCGCATGACTGCAATGCACAAGGCCACCGAGAATGCCGGCGAGATCCTGAAAGAACTGAGGATTCGTTATAATAATGCCCGTCAGGCTTCCATTACCAAAGAACTCATCGAGATCGTGAGTGGGGCCGAGGTATTGAAGAAATAAAAATTACTCACCTATAAAAAAAGAGGCCAATCTTATAAGGTTGGCCTCTTTTTTTATTGTTAGATTAATGCAATTATGATCATCATCACATTCGGTATTGTTTGTCCCAGTGATCAATATTTTATTGCCAATTTTTCTTTGAATGCTTTATCGAGTTTCGCGTACCACTCTTTTCCATATTTCCGGATGAGGGGTTCCTTCAAAAACTCGTAGACCCGGACTTCTTCACGCCGGCCTGTTACCAAAGCACGGTTGCAAATCTCCCATTTATGATAGTTCAGGGCCTCAAAATCTTTAAATTTTGTGATGCGTATCGGGTAAAGATGACAGGAAACCGGTTTTTGAAAGGAGATTAATCCTTCATTATAGGCTTTTTCGATTGCACATTTTGCGACACCAAAATCCATATATACGAAGGCACATTCACAATCATTCACAAGTGGAGTAACAAAATCCCCTTCAGAATCATAGTCAAACACCCCCGATTCCTCAACAACTTTTGTTCCAGCCTCGGTCATGAATGGACGAACCTTATCCAGGATGTCTTCCATTACCCCGATTTCGTCCTCATCCAAAGGGGCGCCCGCATCTCCCTCCACACAACAGGCACCGTGGCAGCGGCCCAAATCGCAGATAAAAAACACTTCTCCCAGATCATCACTTATTAACGTATTATCAATCGCTATCATTCTGCAAAGATATTTTGTATTTTTGCACCATGGCTAATAACGAGGATATTTTTAAAAAAATCATTTCCCATGCCAAGGAGTATGGATTTGTATTTCCGTCGAGCGAAATATACGATGGACTGAGTGCCGTGTATGATTACGGCCAGTATGGTGTTGAGCTGAAAAACAACATTAAAAACTATTGGTGGCGTGCAATGGTGCAGTATCATGAAAACATTGTCGGGATTGATTCTGCGATCTTTATGCATCCAACGATCTGGAAGGCTTCCGGTCACGTGGATGCCTTCAGCGATCCGATGATCGATAATAAAGATTCTAAAAAAAGATACCGGGCGGATGTCCTCGTTGAAGATTATGTCGCCAAACTTGAAGAAAAAATTAATAAAGAGGT
>JAUZQA010000802.1 GCA_030705665.1 Bacillota bacterium | reverse complement strand
TTCTTTTTCAAGCTCTTCTGGTTTAAAACCAAATCCTTGGTTTCCTTGAGGAGCAGAAACGGCATTAACAAATGATTCTTTCATTTTTGAAAGTGGAATCAAATCCTGTGGACGCTTAGGACCAGAAAGATTTGCTTCAATTATAGTAAGGTCAATTTCAACAATATTTGTATAAACAGGCTCTTCATTTGGATCAAAGAATAAGCCGTTTTCTTTGCAATATTGTTCAACAACTTTGATTTGCTCTTCATTACGGCCTGTTAGGCGTAAGTATGCAATTGATTCTTCGTCTACTGGGAAGAATCCACAAGTTGCACCGTATTCTGGAGCCATGTTAGCAATTGTAGCACGGTCTGCTAATGGAAGTGAAGAAACACCAGGACCGAAGAATTCAACAAATTTACCAACAACACCTTGACTGCGTAGAACTTGAGTTACTTTAAGGGCAAGGTCTGTTGCAGTTGCACCGTTCGGAAGTTCACCGACAAGCTTAACACCTACTACTTCCGGAACTGGGAAGTATGAAGGCTGTCCAAGCATTCCTGCTTCTGCTTCAATACCACCGACACCCCATCCAAGAACACCAATACCGTTAATCATAGTAGTATGAGAATCAGTACCAACTAATGTATCTGGAAATGCTTCAAATTCGCCATCTGCATTTTCAGCAACATGAACAACATCAGCTAAGTACTCAAGGTTAACTTGGTGAACGATACCAGTTGCAGGTGGAACTGCACGGTAGTTGTTAAACGATTTTTGAGCCCAGCTCAAGAATTGATAACGTTCAGCGTTACGTTGGAATTCTAAATCCATGTTTTGTTTTAATGCATCTGCAGTTCCATATGCATCAACCTGAACAGAGTGGTCGATGACTAGATCTACTGTTTTTTCTGGATTGATTTTATCAGGGTCGCCACCTAAATCAGCCATTGCCTTTCTTAGAGATGCAAGGTCAACAACTGCAGGCACACCAGTGAAATCCTGAAGAATTACACGAGATGGTTTAAACGGAACATCGATTTCTTTTAGTTGTTCTGTTCCCCATTTTGCTAAATTTTCAACATGCTCTTTTGTAATTACTCTGCCATCATATTGGCGCAACACAGACTCAAGTAACACTTTAATCGAATATGGTAATTTTGAAACCTTTCCAATCCCTGCTTCCTCTAATGCAGCTAAACGGAAATAGTTATAACGTTTACCGTTTACATCAAAAGAAGATTGTGCTTTAAATACATCATTCTTAACTGTTACCATGTTATGTAACCCCCTTATTCGTCATAATACTTCAAAATTAGGCGAAAAGTCGAAAAGTTTGAATATTCCCATCCTGTTATACTTTTCTCACAATTCTAATCTTAATACAACAAATTCTATATGTAAATAAAAAAGAAGTTATTGCAATTGATAAGTTTTTCTTATTGTAATGGTCAAAATATCTCAAATTAATTTAGACAACATATTGTTATTACCGCGATTACTTTAGAATGAACATTTTAATAATCATTTATTTATTATGTTAAAAAAGTGATTGTCCGTCTTTTTTTTCACTAGCGGGGAAAAACTAACAATGTGGGAGGTGATCTTATGTCACGAAAAAAGTCAAATCATGTTATTCCCGGCATGAACGCTGCAAATGGACAAGGTAAAGGCGCTGGTTTTAATGAGGAATTTGCTAATGAACCATTAACTGTAAAGGAAAAAATGAATAACAAGAAACGAAAGAAAAATCATTAATGGAAGAATGATAAGGCAGGGTATCATTACCCTGCCTTATCATTTGAGTTATTAAATTTCATTGCTCAAAATTATTGACTTCTGAGACCATTTTTTGGAGATCTTGCTGAAACTGCTCTAGTTGAACTTTTTGATGCTCTGAAGCTACT
>JAUZQA010000801.1 GCA_030705665.1 Bacillota bacterium | reverse complement strand
GCACCCAAATTGAGCAGCATAAGATTTATAATCGTCTAAAGTGTCAAATACCTTATCTGTCCAATACATTTGTTTGTTTCTGCATAATCTATTTGGCAGGTCTGGTCTGAAAGTATTAATCTCTTCTATTGTCAAAGGCTGATGCCTTAAAAATGTTGTATTTTTTAGAAAGAAATCTGTCGGCAAGCGGTAATAGGCTCCACTTCTTTTTAAACTACTTGCTAGCGACCATTTATTTAAGGAACTCCAATATGAGTCGTAGAAAACTTCAATGTCGTCAAACCTTAAAATCCTAATAGGCTCTTCGGAGAAATTTGTCTTATAAATACCTCCTGAAATCAATTTTACATCTGTGTCCATTCAATAAATATTGTTTGAATTTTAGGGTCGTCAAAAATAGCAGGCAACGGGCAGGGCTTTGTGCAGGTGTGGAAATAGCATTCCGTCCGCCCGGAACCGCTGCCCGGCTTTTTGATAAAGTTAAATAGTTAGTACCAAAGCTGGGCTTTATTCGTCAAGCCCCGAACTGAAGTACAGAAAAGTTACTGCTGCTCATTGTTATTCCGTCGAGCCACACTTGCACAAAGCATCTATGTAAAAGCGGTAATTTGAGAGTCTCAAAAATTCAAAGAAATGAATCAAACTCAAACTACCGCCACACCAAAGTTATTCATTGGTATGGACGTTCACAAAAAAAGTTGGACAGCACATTTTAAAACAGATTTGTTCGACAACAAAACAGTAACCTTCCCCCCGGATACTACCGTGTTGATCAACTATGTTGAAAAACATTTTGAAGGCCACCAGGTAAGTTGTTGTTATGAAGCAGGATGCTGTGGTTACTGGATTGCGAGATCTTTACTTAAACACGGATGGGAAGTAAGAGTGGTCAATCCTGCTGATGTACCCCGTAACAATAAACAGGATTGGCAAAAGACAGACAAAATTGATAGCCGCAATCTTTGTAAACACCTGTCTGATGATAACCTTAAAGGAATCTTTATCCCTGATGAAGAACAGGAACAACTCAGAAGCCTGTTCAGAAGGCGGATACACCTGGCACGCCAACTGCGCACTATCAAAAATCACATTAAAAGTCAGTTGTTATATTTTGGGATAAAACTACCCGAACAGTTTGACAACCCCAACTGGAGCCGTGATATGAAAACCTGGATCGCTAATCTGAAATGGAAGTTCAGCAGCGGAGCAGAAACTATCAAAAGCCGCTTAAAGCAATTGGAGTTTATGTGGTATGAAGAACTGCACATCTCTAATGAACTAAGAGCCTATTGCCGTAAACACTACCGTAAAGATTATTATCTCTACAAAAGTATACCGGGAATTGGAGGCATAACGGCAGCGGGTATACTAAGTGAGTTGGGTGATATAAGACGGTTTAACCGGCTGGATGAACTGGCAGCTATTGTAGGATTAGTCCCCGGCATTTATCAGAGCAGCGAAAACAGGATCAACCTTGGATTAACCAAAAGAAGTAACCATCAGTTAAGAAGTTTACTGGTAGAAGCCAGTTGGGTGGCTGTACGTACAGATATGGCATTGCAACAATATTACCGTAAGCATGCCCATAAAGAACCTAACAAAGCTATTATTAAGGTAGCGCATAAATTACTCAGCCGTATGCGGGCAGTAATCAATAGTGGCATACCTTACCAGGAAGGAATAGTAAAATAAATTATTAAACCAAATCAAGCTCATTTTTAAAGCATGAACAAGAACAGACTGCAAAACATTCGGAGTAGCATCTCACTCACTAGCGGGAAAGACTACAGCGCCAAGCAGGCAGCTGTTTTTATAAAAACTAATACTGATGCTGGTAGCACCTTTGAAAAAAGGAAGACTACAAATAGGATGCGGAGCTGATTATTAAAACAGTC
>JAUZQA010000800.1 GCA_030705665.1 Bacillota bacterium | reverse complement strand
TGAATAATGGGCTTAATTTTGCTGTTCATTTTTATTAAGGATAAACTGGCAGTTCCTTTGCCTTGTGGCATATTTACGGTAATGGACTGTTTGGTTAAACGATTGATCAGCCAAAGATATCGGTTCCATATTGTTTTTGAACCTTTTCAATCGTTTGAAGAGCTTGTTTTTCGGCCTTTTTTTCCAATATATGTTGTAAACGAGTGAGGCTTTTCGATTGTGTAAGATCTAAATTTGTATTGTTCTCCCGGATAGATCCTACACCAGAAAGAACAATGTTACACTTGACGGTTTGACCTTGAATAATGGGTTTGATTTTGCTGTTCATTTTTAATAATGATAAACTGGCAATTCCATTGCCTTGTGGCACATCTACCGTAATGGACTGTTTGGTTAAGCGATTGATCAGCCAAAGATAGTTTTTACTTTCATTTATATTTAAGGTCCCAATCAATTTAAGGTCTTTGTTAAAAATCGCAAGACCTGCCATTTGAAATCCTTTGATACTCTTTCGTTCTTGTTTTTTAGAACTAGGGATTAGTTCAATAACGGGCAAGACTGGAGTGATTCCTTCACTCATGGAGGCAATAATAAAATTTAATAAAGATGTATCTCCCAGCCCTCCCACTTGGTTGTGTTCTTTCAGTGCCCCGAGCGCCGGGATATCTTCTAAAGGATAGGATGCTTCAAGAAAATCCTTCGCTGTGCTCCCCTTTACGATAAGCATATCTGTTCGTAATCGAATATCAGGATCGCGGCTATACGTATCTAAAATGGAAGCGAGACCTCGCCTCGCCAACTTTTCTCCAATTACGATAACACGCCGATGCCCTCTAAAAACTTCTCTTGATAATTTTTTCTGCATATTCTCTACAGCTGAAAGAGTATCCTTTCCAGTTCCTGATTCTATAAAAACAGTCTTTCCTGATCCACTTCTTCCGGTCTGCCCTAATCCAATTTTCGAAGGGATGATAAATTGAGCACTGATTTGGACCTTGTTTTTCTTCGCTTGATCAAGTCCCCATCCCAATTCAATTGCAAGATCGTTTAATTCCATGCGGTCCCAACAGCCTGTTAAGAAAAATAAAGAAAAGACCAGGATAAGACAAAACACCTTGTGTCGGATCATTCTGTCTGCTCCCCTCGTTTCGGGCCGGGTTGTTGACCGACTGGTGTGCGTATTTTCTCTTTGCCTGATATTAGCGAGGGACGATGGGTCATGTTCCATCGAGGTGCCCGAATCAATACATCCTTCAGTTCACTAGGAATCTGTGGAGCCACTGGACTTAGATATGGAATACCAAAGGAGCGTATGTTACTGAGATGTATGATCATAGTAAGGATTCCACATGCAATTCCAAACAACCCCACAATGCCAGCCAATAGCAGCATCGGGAATCGCAGCATCCGATAGGCTGTTCCCATGTTGTATCGCGGAAAAGAAAACGACGCAATTCCGGTGGTCGCGACAATAATGACCATAGGCGCCGAAATAATTCCGGCCTGCACGGCAGCTTGTCCAATGACAAGCGCTCCTACGATACTGACCGCAGATCCAATCGGTTTTGGCAAACGAATGCCCGCTTCCCGCAAACCTTCAAACAAAAATTCCATCATTAACGCTTCTACGAGCGCAGGGAAAGGAACTCCTTCCCGTGCTGCCGCAATGCTGATGAGCAACGTTGTCGGGATTAATTGCGGATGATAGGTTGTAATCGCGACGTAAAGAGATGGGAGAACTAATGAGATATTTATTAATACAAAACGTATCCATCGAACAAAGGTTGCGTAGATGGATCGTTCATAATAATCCTCTGCTGCTTGTACTCCTGCCCAGAACGTCATAGGAACGATCAGAACAAAAGGGGTGTTATCCACTAATATGGCGACTTTTCCC
>JAUZQA010000080.1 GCA_030705665.1 Bacillota bacterium | reverse complement strand
GATATAGGCAGGAATATTGAGCCCAGAGGAGATTTCATAAGCGATAATTCCTCCCAGGTTCGATGCATGCTGCCCTGCATAACCAGAGCGTAAATCCCGAAGCATCGCCTCGTTCACCTTATAGGTTCCACCCTCAATTGGTCGCAGCAAACCACCCCGGGCACAAACGGCGTTGATTTTGGAAATATTAATACCATCCATATCTAATGTTTCCAAAATCGTTTTCTTTCTCAGTAGATATTGGTCTGCCATATTAGTAAATTTATTTAGTTGGTCTGCATCGTGTTGAATTGTTTTTTCAAATAAAGAAACTTCATTGTCAAAGACCCCGATTTTCGTGGATGCTGCACTAGGGTTGATGATCAGGACCCGGAATTCTTTTTCCGTCAATCTCTTGGCCTCCTATTCAACTGTTCCTTAATCATTTAATACACAGCAGCATGAGCAGCATAAGAATTATTAAATTTTCAAATATATTATGCAAAAATCATGCCAAATGAAAAGCAATGAAAAGCGTATTTTTATAGCACAAAACCCGAAAGATTTTGCACACTGTGAAATTTATTGCACGTCAGTTTTTTCAAGTTTGTATTTGTCGAGTTTATAGTAAAGATTTCGAACAGATAAACCAAGTGACTTCGCTGTTAAGGTTTTATTGCCATTTAAACGATTAAGTGTTTGTTGAATAATTTCTGCTTCATATTCTTCTACAAGTTCGGAAAGAGTTTGATTCTCGATCTGTACAGCTTTTTCTTTGGTAACATCCTTTATATTTTTATATTTATTCTTTAATTCTGGGAGGTGTTTAACATCAATAAGCGTTTCATTGTTTTTCATAAAAATGATGGCTCTCCCTAAAATATTTTCTAATTCCCTTACATTTCCCGGCCAATCATAATCGATTAATTGTGCTTGGGCCTCATTTGTGATTCCTTCAACGCTTCTGCCATAGTCCTGGTTGATTTTCTGAATAATTCGCTCACACAACAATGGAATTTCCTCTCTCCTTTTTCTTAATGGTGGAATATGGATTGGAATCCGATTTAAACGATAATATAAATCTTCCCTGAAGGTTCCATTTGAAATCCCTTTTTCTAAATTCACATTTGTAGCGGCAATTACTCTAACATTTATCCTTACTGGTTTCGTTCCACCAACCCGAATAATTTCATTTTCCTGCAAAACTCTTAATAACTTTGCTTGAGTATTTGCTGATAGTTCACCAATTTCATCAAGAAAAATACTTCCATTGTTTGCTTCTTCAAATAATCCAATTTTTCCGCCTCTTTTTGCTCCAGAAAATGCTCCTTCCTCATAACCAAACAATTCACTTTCAAGCAATGATTCAGAAATGGCAGCAAGATTTACACGAACAAATTTGTTATACTTGCGGTCGCTTGCATTATGTATGGCATGTGCAAATAATTCCTTTCCTGTACCGGATTCACCTCTTAATAAAACAGTTGCTGGTGTTTTTGCACCAAGGATAGCTTGTTCAATCGCAAGGAGCATCTCTTCTGATTTTCCAATAATATCTTGAAATGTGTATTTTGCCTCAAGTGTTCGA
This sequence comes from Bacillota bacterium, assembly GCA_030705665.1. The sequence goes on along the minus strand of JAUZQA010000080.1, from coordinate 9,613 downwards.
ATTATTTGCCTTGCCCGATTTAATTCTATGTTTAATGCTTTTATTTCCGACATGTCATGAATGACACCAACACTGCCTTTTAATTTTCCTTGAACAATAATCGGAGCAACATTAACAATGACTTCACGTTTATTTGGTCCGACACGCATTGGTACCCCTCTTACAGGTCTTCGGGTTTGCAGGACCTTCATATGCATACTTTCTTCTCCCTCTGAAATATCCGCGGTAGCTGGTTTTCCAATGACTTGTTCTTCTGTCAGACCTGTTATACGCGTATAAGCGGGGTTTATAAGAATTCCGATTCCTTTCTCATCAACAACTGAAATGGCATTATCACTCGATTGGATAATGGCTTGCAGCATGGTTTGTATTTCCTTTAAATTAGTAATTTCCTCTGCAAGCTTAACAACCTGCATACTATCTTTAAAAATAGCAAAGGCCCCCATCAGCCGGCCATTCTCTTCAATTATGGGAATTCTGGTTGTAATGATCTTTTTTCCATTTTTTAAGACCATTTCCTGATTTGATTCGGTTCTTCTTGTAGACAAAATGAGGGGAAGACGGGTTTCAAAAATCACCTCTGATATATCTTTGCCTAGTGCCTCTTCTTTTTTTATCCCCATAATTTCTTCAGCACGTTTATTAAACAGGGTAATGATCCCTTTATTGTTGATGACAACCATTCCATCATCAGTGGAATTAAAGATTAAATCGTGAATGATATTTTCCATCGGCTTCCCCTCCTATATTAATATTTCATCTTTTAAGCAATATATTTCAAATCTAAGAAATTTTTTTCAAGTTCAATTGCACTTATTCTGCAGTTTTTTTCAATATTCATTTTAACGCTTTTTCATTTAAAAGGAAATATACATTTCGATTCAAAAGGATTGCAATTTTTAGATATAAAGGACTGGTTGTCCTTTTCGTCTTGACAAATATAATTGGTATACTATTATTTTTATATGGCGATTTTTGCGAATATTTTTATTTGAGAAGGGATTTATTTATGATACGAATAATTGCTTTAGTAATTTTATTAATCCCTGGTTTTTTAGCTGCATATGGAATTAAGCTGATGCGTGATATGACCTTTGGCATATTACAGCCGCCTTATCCGTTCTTATGGCTCCAATTTCTGCTTGGACTTTTATTTTTTGTTGGGGGTCTTAGTTTTGTGGCAGGATTCATTTTATATCGGGACAGAAAACGTAATAAAGTACAAACTAGATTTCAAAATAAAAAATAAAAGAGACCGCTATTGGTCTCTTTCGATATCTTTCCTTAATTTTAAGGCCTTTACAGGGTCATCGGTAATAATGGCCGAACAATGAAGAGCGAATAAACGTTTCATCTCATTTTCATTATTAATGGTGTAGGGTCTAACGGAAATGCCATTTTCAATTGATTTCCTAATAATATCATTCGTTAAACCTTTATAATTCGGGTGAATTGCTTTTGCCTGAATGGACTTGGCGTAGATCCATGGCATAAAAATCCTTCCCGAATAGAGTGGGGCAATTTCTATTTCTGGAGCTAATCTGTAACAATAGACAATGCTGTAATGATTAAACGAAGAAAAGATAATTCTGTCTTCCAGGCCATAATCCCGTACTAATTTAATCACTTTTTCTTCCATACCCTCATAGGGAAAAAATCCATTTTTCAACTCAATATTACATATCAACCGATTGCTTTGCAGCCATTCGAGGACTTCTTTCAGCGAAGGTATGGGCTCGATACCTCCCCCAGATTTATTTGCATTCAATTTTCGTATTTCTTTGTATGGAAAATCCTTTACGAATCCATTCCCATTTGTCGTTCGATTTAATTTTTCATCATGAATAACCACTATTTCGCCATCTTTTGTTAATTGAACATCAAGTTCAATCCCATCAGCACCTGCTTTTTCTGCTTCCTTAAAAGCCATCATTGTATTTTCAGAAAAAGCCGCTGCATATCCACGATGTGCAAATACTTGAGTCATCCATCCTCATCCCCTAAAAGTCATTATCAAAAGGTTTCAACCACTTAATCCTCGAATTTACTTTATCATATGCGGTTGTTCGTTCCAAAATAATTCCATAATGAAAAGCGCCCATTTTGTATATCACAAAATGGGCGCTTTTTAGTCGGCACACTTTTTCCAATTATGATGCCTTATGCTCAAGTCGAAGCTTATCGGCAACCATCGCAATAAATTCTGAATTCGTTGGTTTAGCTTTTGACATACTTACGGTATAGCCAAATAATGATGAAATAGAATCGATGTTGCCGCGACTCCAAGCAACCTCAATCGCATGCCTGATCGCACGTTCTACTCGACTAGCTGTCGTGTTGTATTTCTTTGCAATATCTGGATATAAAACCTTTGTAATTGAGCCAAGCAATTCAATATCGTTATAAACCATAGAAATGGCTTCACGCAAATATAAATACCCCTTAATATGTGCAGGTACACCGATTTCATGAATAATACTGGTGATACTCGCATCAAGATTTTTCGGCTTTTGTTCTACTTGTGGACGATAGCTTGTTGTTTGCTTGCGGGTAATTGAGCTGCTGTTCCCACTTACCTGGCGAATATGATTTCCCAAGTTTTCCATATCAAAAGGTTTTAAAATAAAATAGGATGCTCCTAGCTCAACAGCCTTTTTGGTTACATCCTCTTGGCCAAATGCTGTTAACATAATAACATTAGGAAGAGCTCCCTTTTTTATTTCACGAAGTCTTTCAAGCACTGCTAGGCCATCCAAGTGCGGCATAATAATATCCAATACAAGGACATCTGGATCTGTTCCTTCTAACATTTCTAAGCATTCCTGTCCGTTATGAGCGGTTCCTACTACTTCCATATCATCCTGGGCTGAAATATATTCTTCTAGTAAGCCCACCAATTCCCGGTTGTCGTCAACGACACATACTTTTATTTTCTTCAAATCCAGTTTCCTCCTCAATCGATTTATTATCTATTTTGCCTATTCATCTCTATTCTCTATTTTAAATAAGAAATTCGACAATGCAACAAAAATTCCTTTTAATTTTTTAATTTTTCTCAAAAAAGCTGTAAAATCTTATCTTTCCTTTTATTTTCTTTTATTTTCGACGAATTTCGCTAGAATCGACATTTCCCTTAAGATGGAAAAGAGCTTTTTGACAAAACAAAATAGGCATAAGCCTATTTTGCCAAACGATTAACTTGCTTTCTCCATTGGTTTATCATAAATATTGATTCCCGCGTCATTTAGCATCCATTCAATATGAACACCATACCCAGATGTAGGATCGTTAACAAAAACATGTGTTACCGCTCCTACAAGCTTTCCATCTTGAATAATTGGGCTGCCGCTCATTCCTTGAACAATTCCCCCAGTTTTCTCAAGCAGTTTTGGGTCTGTCACTTTAATGACCATCCCTTTTGTTGCAGGAAACTTCTGTGGGATTGTGCTGACGATTTCAATATTGAAAGCCTCCACTTTATCGTTGTCGACAACTGTTAAGATCTTTGCTGGACCTTCTTTTACTTGATTTGATAAAGCTATTGGAAGTGGCTCGTCCATTATACCATTTTTAAGCTCTTTATTTAGTTTCCCAAAAATTCCAAACGGACTGTTCTTGTTAATATTTCCAACAATTTCTCGATCTGAAGAGAATCTCGCCAGTTTTTCACCTGGATCTCCATTGCTGCCTTTTTCAATTGAAGTTACTGTTGAGCGAACAATTTGGCCATCATCTACAACTATCGGCTTTTTCGTATCCATATCCGAAATCACATGTCCTAAAGCTCCATATTTTTTTGAACGCGGATCCATAAAAGTCATTGTTCCTATCCCTGCTGCTGAGTCACGAATGTATAAACCAAGTTTATACATTTCTTCCCCTTTATCCTTTAAGGGAGTTAATTTAGTGGTAAATTTCCCATTCTCGCGACTTATCACCATATTTAGTGGTTGACCGTTTTGTCCTGCAGTTTGTACAAACGGAGCCACATCCGACATTTTATTAATTTTTGTCCCATTGATTTCAGTAATCATATCGCCAACTTTTATTCCTGCAATCTCACCAGGGGATTTTTTGCCTTCTTCGGTATTTACTAAGTGGTGACCGACTACTAATACACCTGCTGTATTAAGCTTGACTCCAATTGATTGTCCGCCTGGAATCACTTTGAAATCCTTCAATACATTTACATCAACCTGTTTAACGGGAATTCCTGCAAATTCCATTATCATTTCATTTTTTCCTTGTTCATTTGCGGATACGGAAATTGAATTTCTTTCCTGCTTTAGAGAGATACTTTTATTGTGCTTTTGAACTTCGACTGCAACCGGAGCAGCCTTTTGAATCGTATATTGTTGTCCTTTAAAAACAGTAATATTATTGGGAATTGAAAGGTATTGTTGAAAAGGGTGAAAAAAAAGTAAACTGCTTAATGAAACAAGGAGAATTCCACCAATGATTTTTCTTATCGAATCTAATTTCAAATCTTTTCACTCTCCTCGCTTCTGTCCAAATCCTAAAGAAATGGCTACATCTTTAATTTTGCCTCGTTCCCGACCATTTATAACAATGAGGCATATAAAAAAAGCTACCCGGAATGGATAGCTTTTCAAGTTTTTTTTAAAAATAAAAACGTATAGTGAAGTTTTACCTATAAAAGGCTGGCACTTTTCTTATTTTCTTCAGCAAGCTGCAATAATTCTTCAGCATGTTTTTTTGTTAAATCGGTAATCTCAGCACCAGAAATCATGCGCCCAATTTCTGTGATCTTTTCATGTAAAGTAAGTGGTGTAACAGCAGATTTAGTTCTTCCGCCCTTTGAAACCTTAGAAATAAACAAATGTGTATCAGCCATTGCAGCCACTTGAGGTAAATGGGAAATACACAGAACTTGTGAGTTAACCGCAACTTTGTATATCTTTTCGGCTATTGCTTGTGCCACTCTGCCGCTTACACCTGTATCAACTTCATCGAAAATAATCGACGTTACTCCCTGATGCTTGGAGAAAATACTTTTTAAAGCAAGCATGATCCTTGAAAGCTCTCCACCAGAAGCGGTTTTAGAAAGTGGTTTTAATGGCTCACCAGGGTTGGTTGAAATATAAAATTCTATATCATCCATTCCGTCCCTTGAGAAGTTTCCTTTAGATTCAAAATGAATTTCAAAAATAGTTTTTGCCATATATAGCTCTTTTAATTCTTTATGGATCAGTTTTGTCAGCTTTTCTGCCCATTTCTTTCGAATATCCGTTAGTTGCTTTGCTTCAAGGCTTAGATCTTTTCTTAAGGAGGATAGTTCCTTTTCTAATTGATCAATATAGGTCTCTTTATTAAGCAGTGTTTCGATTTCCTCTTCAATTTTAGAAGCATATTCCAATATTTCCTCAATTGTACTTCCGTATTTCCTTTTTAAATGATTAATCTCCGTTAACCTGTCTTCAATTTCATTTAATCTTTGCGGGTCATACTCTAATTGGTCCATTTCATTTCGAAGCGATCTTGCTGCTTCCTCCAGTAAATAATAACTATTTGCAACTGCTTCGTACGTATTTTTATACGCTTCATCAAGTGCAGCAGCTGCTTCGAGGTGACCCATGACCAAACTCACCCAATCAAGGCCCTTTTGCTCGCCTTGCAGTGCGTTATAGCTAGATTGTACAGCTTCGAAAATCCGTTCAAAATTGTTTAATTTTCTTTTTTCCTCAAGGAGTTCATCGTCTTCATTTAACTTTAAGTTTGCCTTTTGAATTTCATCTAATTGGAATTGAATTAGATCAAGCCGATGGGCTGTTTGCTGCTCGTTCTCGCTTAAGGCTTTTAATTTACCGAGGGTCTGTTCATATCGATGAAATACAGTTTGATATTCAGAAAGAGATACGGAAATTTCCTTATATCCAAATTGATCAAGTAAGGACAAGTGGTGTGTCTCATCCATTAATGCTTGATGTTCGTGCTGGCCGTGGATATCTACCAAGGTTGACCCTATTTCGCGAAGGGTCGATATGGTAACCAGTTTCCCATTGATCCGGCAGACACTTTTTCCTGAACGTGAAATGTCACGTCTCAAAATTACCATGCCTTCCTCAATTTCAATCCCAAACTGTTGGGCTTTTTGATAGCAAGGATGCCGATCATGGTCTAAATTAAACAGTCCCTCAATTTCCGCTTTTTCTTCCCCATGACGGACAAATTCAGAGGATCCTCTTCCCCCTATTAATAAGTGAATCGCGTCAATAATAATCGACTTACCGGCTCCGGTTTCACCGGTTAAAACGGTCAGGCCTTTATCAAATGAAAGTGAAAGAGCTTCAATGATGGCAAAGTTTTTTATTGATATCTCACTTAACAAGTTTATTCCCCCTTAGAGCATCTCAAGGAAACGGTCAGTAATAATATTAGTTTCTTCAGGGGTTCTGCAAATAATTAAGATGGTGTCATCACCACAGATTGTACCAAGAATTTCTTCCCAATCTAAGTTATCAATTAGAGCCCCTATCGCCATTGCATTCCCAGGCAGGCATTTCATTACAAGCAAATGTCCTGCAGCATCGATTTTTATAAATGCATCAATCAAGGCCCTTTTCAGTTTTTGCAATGGATTAAAACGTTGGTCAGCAGGCAGGCTGTATTTGTATCGTCCATCTGCTAAAGGAACTTTAACAAGGTGCAGCTCCTTAATATCCCGTGATACTGTTGCTTGTGTTACATTAACTCCTGCATTTTTCAGCTCATCCACAAGGTCGTCTTGAGTTTCAATGTCATTATTGGCAATAATATCCCTTATTTTAATATGACGCTGTCCTTTATTCATCACTTTCACCTCATAAACGTTAACAAAAACGAATAAAAATATTGTCAGATATACACATATGTTAGCCCATTTTGAAGTTCTTGTACATTTATTATTTTTACTTAAATCATAAAAAGGATAAGCAGCCGCTTATCCTTGGTCAATATCATTGCCTTTTTTTAATTCTGCATGTGCTTCTTTGACAATTGTTTCCGGGTCGGCAGGCAATAACACCTCACCTGCTTCCCGCTCTCCCTTCCATTTTAAATGAAGAAGGAATTCAATATTACCATCGCCACCAGTAATGGGTGAGTAGGATAAGTTTATTACACTATAGTCTTGAGCAACAGCAAAATCAATAATTTTATTGATTACTTCAAGATGAATCTTCGGATCACGGACTATTCCTTTTTTGCCAACCTGTTCCCTTCCTGCTTCAAATTGCGGTTTAATTAATGCCACAATATCACTTTCGCTTACTAAAAGACTTTTTAAGACAGGAAGGATTAGTTTTAATGAAATAAAAGAAACATCAATAGACGCAAAGTTAGGCATCTCGCCGCTTAAGTCTGCAGGAGTAACATAGCGGAAATTAGTACGCTCCATAACAATTACACGTTCATCCTGACGAAGCTTCCATGCAAGTTGATTGTAGCCCACATCAAGTGCATATGACATTTTTGCACCATTTTGTAATGCACAATCTGTAAAACCTCCTGTGGATGCCCCTATATCTAAAAGAACTTTCCCATTTACATCAACATCAAAAACCTTGAGAGCTTTTTCGAGCTTAAGACCGCCTCTTGAAACATACGGAAGTACATTTCCTTTAATGGAGAGCGGGATGTCTTCATTTACTTTTTCCCCTGGTTTATCGAGCCTCTCTTCATTCGTATACACAAGGCCGGCCATGATAGCCCTTTTTGCTTTTTCCCGCGTTTCAATCAAGCCTCGTTCAACAAGTAAAACATCTATACGTTCTTTTCTTATTTTCATAATTTATGCCCTTCGTTGTTTTTTCCGAGCAAGAATCGTCAACCTTCTAACCACTTCCATAGATGTTAATCCAATTTCTTCAAGCAACGAATCAACATCGCCATGCTCGATAAAGTGGTCAGGAATGCCCATTCTATCGATGACTGCACCATAAAATCCCTGGTTATTGGCAAATTCTAAAACAGCACTGCCAAATCCCCCTTGGAGGCATGCCTCCTCAATAGTTAAGATTGGCATTTTATCTTTCAACAGATTTATAAGCATTTTTTCATCAAGAGGTTTTATAAACCTTGCGTTTATTACTTTTACCGATATACCTTGTTTCTCAAGCTGTGCTGCTGCTTCAAGCGCCATTGGAATCGTTGTTCCGAAGGTAAGGATCGCAGCGTCCTCTCCTTCTTTTAGTACCTCCCATGTCCCAATTGGAATGGAATGGAAGTTTTCATCCATCGGTACACCAAGACCATTTCCACGCGGAAACCTCATCGCAATCGGCCCATCATCGTATTTTAAAGCTGTGTATACCATATGCTGCCCTTCGTTTTCATCCTTTGGCATCATAAGAACAATATTTGGTACATGTCGTAAAAATGCTATATCAAAAACACCTTGATGTGTTTCACCGTCTGCACCCACTAATCCGGCACGATCGATACCAATAAACACATTTAAATTTTGCCGGCAGATGTCATGGACAACCTGATCATAGGCACGCTGCAAAAAGGTTGAATATATGGCTAAAAACGGCTTCATTCCTTGTGTTGCTAAACCAGCAGCTACTGTTGCGGCATGCTGTTCAGCTATACCCACATCGAACATTCGATCTGGAAATTCGCTTGCAAAACCTTCAAGCTTCGATCCTACTGGCATAGCTGGTGTAATGGCAACTATCCGCCCATCTTTTCGTGCCAGTTTTCTTACCGTTTCACTTACAAGACTGCTCCAAGCCGGAGGAGCATTTAATGGTTTAACAAAAGCACCGGTATCGGTTTTATATGGACCGGTACCATGCCATGTACCAACTTTGTCCATTTCAGCCGGCGAGAAACCTTTTCCTTTTTTTGTAATAACGTGAAGTAAGACCGGTCCGGAAGTTTTTTTGGCGTGCCCTAAGCTTTCAAAGAGGGCTTCAAAATTATGGCCATCTACAGGTCCAAGATAGGTAAATCCTAGTTCTTCAAAAAAGATTCCAGAAACCAGTAGGTACTTAAGGCTGTCTTTAATTCTTTCAGCGGTTGCAGCTAATACGCCCCCAACTGCGGGAACTTTTTTAAGCAGACTCTCTAACTCATCTTTTGCCCACTGATACTTTCCTGCTGTCCTCAATCTGCCAAGAACAGAATGAAGGGCGCCAACATTTGGGGCAATTGACATTTCATTATCGTTTAAAACAACAATCATGTCTTTTTTCTCATGACCGATATGATTTAAAGCCTCAAGTGCCATACCACCTGTCAGTGCGCCATCACCGATTACTGGAACAACATAGGATTTTTCCTTTTTTAAATCCCGAGCGATTGCCATGCCCATGGCTGCAGATAATGAAGTAGAGCTATGACCTGTCTCCCATACATCATGCTCGCTTTCCACGCGCTTAGGAAATCCACATAAACCCTTAAACTTTCTTAATGTATCAAATTCACTAGCCCTTCCAGTTAAAATCTTATGGACATAGGATTGATGACCAACATCCCAAATTATTTTATCTCGCGGACTATCAAAGCATTTATGTAAAGCAATTGTAAGTTCGACTACACCTAAATTTGGTCCAATATGGCCTCCAGTCACAGAAAGCTTTTCAATTAAGAATTGGCGGATCTCCTCACT
>JAUZQA010000008.1 GCA_030705665.1 Bacillota bacterium | reverse complement strand
AGACCGTGTGATGGGCTTAGATAGCGGTGGGGATGATTATTTAACGAAACCCTTTCAAGCTGCTGAATTGAAAGCAAGGATCAGAGCATTATTGAGAAGAAGTGGAAGTTTAACAACAAGTCAAACAATTCAGTATCGGGGGATTGAATTGTTAGGGAAAGAGCGGGACGTCCTGGTTGATGGGGCCTCTATTAAGCTTACGGCTAAACAATATGAGCTTTTAGAATACTTAATTCAAAATAAAGGTGCGATTTTAACAAAGGAACAAATCTATGACCGCGTTTGGGGATTCGATTCAGATACGACTATCGCAATAGTAGAGGTATTCATGCATCATCTCCGAAAAAAATTAGAGCCGTATGGATACCATGCTGATATAAAAACCATCCGTGGTGTAGGGTACATGCTAATCGATGAATAAAGGAGCAGACCATGTTTCAAAAAACACATATCCGGCTCACGTTCATTAATTCGATAGTATTTATAGTATTAATTAGTATCATGGGGTCAATTATTTATTTTTATACTCAGAACCAGTTGTATCGTGATGTTAATCGTTCGCTGTTGGATACAATTAGTCATTTCCAAACGCAAAATTCCAGCCAAGATTCAGCACTTGATGATGGACAGAATCTTGGTGATAGTAATTTACCACCGTTGCGAAGAGACCCTAGGCTTATTATTTTGGTCTGGAATAAGAAACATCAGTTATTAGAACAAAGCAGAGGTTCAGAACTCTTCGTCGGTAATGAAAAACTTGTTGAACCGAAAAATTTCAATAAACTGACGGACATTAATATTGCTGATTATTCTTATCGGTATATGGCAGTTCAGGTTGATACCAATATTGGAAAAGTTTCTATTCAGGTTATCAGAAATACCAATTCAGAAAGAGAATTACTGGATAGATTATTGTTAATTATGATAATTGGCTGCGGAATCGGTATTTTATGTGCAGTTGGTTCAGGCTACTTTCTTGCCGGAAGAGCACTAATACCTATAAAAAACGCTTGGCAAAAGCAGCAACAATTTGTCTCTGATGCATCGCATGAATTAAGAACACCTCTGGCTGTTATTCAGGCAAAGACAGAACTATTATTTCGTTCCCCATCTTCATCGATAAAAGAGAAAATTATCGATATTTCTACAATCTCGAATGAATCACGAAGACTTTCTAAGCTTGTTACTAATTTATTGACACTTGCTAGATCAGACTCTGATCAAATTGAAGTGAAAAAGGAATCATTTAGAGTCGATCAGTTGTTAATGGAAATTATGCAGCAATATGAGGAAATTGTTGCATATCAAGAAAAATCATTAGTGCTAAATGCTGCTGACCCTGTTAGCTTTCTGGGGGATCGTGAAAGAATACATCAATTGATCGTTATTTTGCTCGATAATGCCATCAAATTTACAAGTGAGGGTGGAGAAATCCGTCTTTCCTGCAGTCAAAGCCACTCTTCTATCATTTTACAAGTAGAAGATAGCGGAATCGGTATAACAGAGAAGGATATTCCAAAAATATTTGACCGATTTTATCAAGGGGATAAATCAAGAACAGGCGCCGAGGGTACCGGATTGGGACTTTCAATTGCAAAATGGATCATTGACAAGCACCATGGCAAGGTCAAGGTAACAAGCAGTCTTGGTAAAGGGACCCTGTTTGAAATTACTTTTCCAAAAAATAAATGAAAGTAAAAAAGCAGACGCAAAAAACATAAACAAATGAATGAGAGCATTTAATAGTAAAAGGGGCTCCATATTGTCAGAGATTGACTGTATGGAGCCTCTTTTATGCCCTTATTCGACAATGATTTTTCCCTTAAACATGTTCATTCCACAGCTGAAAGTATATTCGCCGCTATTTGACGGAGTAAAGCTTAAGGTTGTTGTTCCCACCTTTAAATTAACATTATTCATGTTAAAATCCGGGATGTTTAAAGTAGATAAACAGCTATTTTCAAGTGGATTATGAACATCAAGTTCCACTGGAACTCCCTTTCTTACTCTAATAACGTTCGGAGAATACCCTGTTTGAGTAACCTCTATCTTTACTTTTGGTGCAGTTTCTTTTGTAACATCTGCTTCAATTGATGCCGTAGAAGCTTTTGTTGAATTGTTGGCAGTTGATGTATTGCTGTTTTCCCCATTACTTTGGGTTTCTTGAGTTGTTGAAGTATCATTTGTCTTAATGATGTCGCTGCTATAAAGAAATAAAAATAATGATAACAAAACAACGCCAGCCGATAGAATAGCAAAAGGTGAAATGGTCCGAGTATCAATGGTAAATTTTTTGTTCGCCAAAACATGAATGAATAAAATGACAAGAGACAGCAAAATAACATAAAAGACTAAGAGAATTAGCAAGAGGAGGTAAGGATTTTCCGTTTTTATACTAATTCCTAACAAGGCCCCTGCAATTCCTCCCATAAACCCGGAACTTGAACCTAGTAAAATAGGCATAATGCCGATTGGCTGTCCTCCTAAAAATCCAATCGTAAAGCCAATAATCATTCCAGCGCCACATGCTAGGAATAGATCTGCTGAAAGAACCCCTATTATATAGCTGCTAATAATCCCTGTCATGGAAGCAGTTGTCATCGCTATTACGACACCATTTAGATTCGTTAGTTTCTCTTTATGGAGGACAACTTGATAGATCACATATGCAGATAGGATAAAAACTGCAGCAATTGAAATAATTGTAATTGTATTCATTAGTTTCTCCTTTACCTGAATTAAAAACAATATATGGACATTATTAATGTAATAATTTAGTGGAACTTAAACAAGATGTATTAGAGATTTATTATGAACGTTTCATGAATTCTTAAAGTACAAGAAAAAATAATTAAATGTAATAATTACTATAGAAAAATAAGTAAAAAGTAGGATATTTTCAAAAAATAACAAAAGCGTGATTTGTATCACTTGTTTGCTGTGTAATGTTTCATATAATTAACACCATTAAAACAGTGTAAACCCAAGAAGGAGTGTTAAGTTTGTTAAACCAGAAGCAAATTGAAATTGTTAAATCTACCGTTCCGGTATTAGAACAACATGGAGAAAAAATTACAACACGATTTTATCAATTAATGTTTGAAAACCATCCAGAATTATTAAATATTTTTAACCATGCCAATCAAAAGCAGGGAAGACAGCAAAGGGCACTGGCAAGTGCAGTCTACTCAGCGGCTATGTACATTGATAATCTCGAAGCAATTGTTCCTGTAGTAAAACAAATTGCCCATAAACACAGAAGTTTAGGGATTATGCCTGAGCACTATCCAATTGTGGGCAAACACCTTTTATTAGCGATAAAGGATGTTTTAGGAGAAGCAGCGACTGAAGAAATTATCAGTGCTTGGGCAGAGGCTTATAATGCTATTGCAGAGGCTTTCATTAGTGTGGAAACAAATATGTATGTTGAAGCGGCAGATCAACGTGGCGGCTGGGAAGGATATCGTCCTTTTATTGTTGACAGAAAGGTCATTGAAAGTGATGTTATTACTTCATTCTATTTTATACCAGAGGATCACAAAGTCATTGCAAGCTTCACCCCAGGGCAGTACATCAGTATAAAATTAGAAATAAATGGAGAAACGTTTACCCATATTCGTCAATACAGTCTGTCAGATGCCCCTGGTAAAGACTACTATCGCATTAGTGTTAAGCGTGAGGCGGGAACAAATAATCCAGATGGAGTGGTATCAAATTATCTTCATGATCAAATAAATGAAGGCGATATTGTAAATATCAGTGCTCCTGCCGGTGATTTCATCTTAGACTTGGATAGTAAAAATCCAATAGTGCTGCTAAGTGGCGGAGTAGGTTTAACTCCAATCTTAAGTATGTTAAAAACAGTATCAGAGGTTCAATCAGAGCGTGATGTAACATTTATACATGCAGCACAAAACAGCAGTGTTCATGCCCTAAGAAATGAAGTAGAAGACATATCAGCAAATGAAAAAATAAAAGCATTTGTATTCTATGACTCACCGACAGAAGAGGATCGCTTAAATAAATGCTTTGATGTCGAGGGATATGTGACTCTAGAATGGCTCAAACAAAATACAGCCATCAATAAAGCCGATTATTATTTTTGCGGTCCTGAGCCATTTATGAAAGCAATTTATGGCTCATTGATGAAGTTAGGCGTTCCAGAAGAGCGAATCCATTATGAATTTTTTGGACCAAAGGGAAGCCTGATAGAAAATCAAGAACCTCATTTGACTGCAGTGAACTAAAGATTTAATTTTTCAAAAATAATGATGGTTAAAAACCGATTTCCGGCTCTGGAGGTCGGTTTTTTTATTTCAAATATAACCTTTCTTATTTTGAATCCCCATTTAAATATGATTAAATGGAAGTAGACAAAGCCTGAAAGGATGAGTTTTTTGAATAAAAACGTTATACGTTTGATAACCCTTTTTTCAGTGTTGTTATGCTTCCTTTGGCTTTTTGGGCTTGGCTGGACCATGAATAAATATTATGCTGCGAAACCAGCTAAACTCAATCCTGTCCAAAAAACATCCCAAAAGAAGGAAAATAAAAAAACGATGAACATTGTTGCCCTGGGGGATTCACTAACAAAAGGCATGGGAGATGATTCTGGCAAGGGCTATGTTGGTGACATTATGGATCAGCTAAAGAAACGAACCCCAAAACAGACAAGTTTATTAAACCTGGGAATAAACGGTCAGACATCTAATCAACTTAGAGAACAAGTGCAGCAGCCAGAAGTAATGCGTCAATTGAAAAACGCCGATTTAATCTTGATTACAATTGGAGGCAACGACTTATTTAGAGGCGCTGAAGGATTAGTCGATTATAACTCAGAAAACATTTTAGCAATAGAGAATAAGTACTTGGATAATCTAAAAAATATTTTTACGCAAATACGCAAGGAAAATGCTACAGCAAATGTGTTTTTTGTTGGTATTTATAATCCTTTTATAAATCTAAGTACGGGAAAAGAGACTTCTAAAGTAGTTCGTCACTGGAACTATGATTCAGCAGAGGTTTGTGCGGATTTTCCTAAGATTGTTTTTGTTCCAACCTTTGATTTATTTGAATTAAAGGTAAATGATTATTTATATTCTGATAAGTTCCATCCAAATTCAAAAGGCTACCGCTTAATTGCAGAACGGGTTGCCGCCTTGGCAACTTGGTAAGGAGATTGATCTTATGGAGAAAATCACATTATCTGTAAATAACTTAAAAAAAGTAATCGGGAAAAAAGAAATAATAAAAGGGATTACGTTCGAGTTAAAGGAAGGGGAAGTATTTGGATTTTTAGGACCGAATGGTGCAGGAAAAACCACCACCATTCGGATGCTTGTTGGGCTCATTAAACCAACCTCCGGAACCATTAAAATCTGTGGTTATAACATTCAAACACATTTTTATGAAGCAATGAAAAACCTTGGCTGCATTGTTGAAAATCCGGAACTATATCCTTATTTATCAGGCTGGAATAATCTCCTCCATTTTGCGAGGATGCTTGATGGCATTGGCGAGAAAAGAATACAAGAGGTAACTGAATTAGTAGGTTTAAAAGAAAGAATTCATGATAAGGTTAAAACCTATTCGCTCGGGATGAGACAAAGACTCGGTATTGCCCAAGCTCTGTTAGGGAATCCTAAGGTCTTGATCCTTGACGAACCAACGAATGGCTTAGATCCTGCAGGAATCCGTGAGATGAGGCAGTTTATTCGGTTCCTGGCTGAACAGGAAGGTCTAAGTGTATTGGTTTCAAGCCACCTTTTAAGTGAAATCCAACTTCTTTGTGATCGTGTTGCAATTATAACCAGAGGGACGATTATTAAAACTGACACGGTCCAACATTTACTATCCAACCGGGAACGAGTAGAATGGCATGTACATCCATTTGAAAAGGGTAAAGCAATTTTGGAGAGACTTACCAAAGTTGAAGTCGAAGAAAATGGAACGATTTTGACAGAGTATGATGGTACACAAATCGCAGAATGGAATAAACAGCTTGTTTACGGGGGCGTAGAAATAACAGAAATGAATCGCAAGCTGCCTGTTTTAGAGGAGCTCTTTCTCGAGCTTACGGGGGGGATAACGATTGACTAAGCTGATAGAAAATGAAATGATGAAGCTTATTGCAAAAAAGAGATTGATTGTGATTGCACTGATTATTGGCGTTCTTGTTATTTTATTTACATATGCCCAATACAAAACGGTTCAAACCCAAAGAGAAAAATTAGGGACTAGTGATTGGCACACCATTCTTCAACAACAAATTATTGATACTCAAAACCGCTTGAGCTCTAGCAGAATCTCAGCAGAATGGAAAAAACAGCTGCAAATATCTCTGCAGCAGCAGCAATATTATCTTAATCATAATATTAATCCTTCTGAACCAGGGGCACCAACGTTTGTGCGAATATTTCTGGAAAATTCAATCGATCTTTTTATTCCATTAATGGTGATGGTAATTGCAAGCGACATTGTTTCATCAGAGCATAGCCTGGGATCCATTAAACTGCTCTTAACGAGGCCTGTTCGAAGATGGAAGGTGCTTTTTAGCAAATATATTACCCTTTGTTTGGCAGTATCGTTAATCGTTTTTATTGCAGGGCTGCTTGCTTATTTACTATCGGGGATCGTTTTTGGGTATAAAGGTTGGCAGGCACCTATACTTACAGGTTTTTCTGTTACTGAATCAGGATTAAATACTTCTGCAGTTAAACTTCTGGACACATGGCAGTATTTATTTATGGATTTTGGATTAGTTTGGTTTGTTGCCATCGTTGTAGGTACGTTATCTTTTATGCTTTCAGTTTTAATACGCAGTACAGCAGCAGGAATGGGAGTGATGCTTGCAGCTTTAATTTCTGGGGCGATCCTTAGCAATATGGTTTCTTCATGGAATTCAGCTAAATATTTATTTATGGTTAATTTGCGGCTAACCGATTATTTAAAGGGAACCTCACCGCCAATTGAGGGAATGACCTTATCTTTTTCACTTGTTGTCCTGTTGGTCTGGTGGTCGGCTGCAATATTTGTTGCTTTCTTTTCCTTTACCACAAAGGATGTATATTAAGTTTTAAACTGTACTTTTAAAAAGTACGGTTTTTTTTATGTCTAAAGTTATTTTTTTACCAACCATACTTTTTAGTTAAGGGGAAAAAATATGAATGACCTTTTTAGGTCAAAAAAGGGGGTTATTCTGTTGCAATCCAAAAAAGTAAAGCTGGCAGTAACAACCATTTTCATGGCGTTTCTTACAGCTTGTGCCAATAATAATAATGATATCAGTGGTCCCAGAACTGTTTCGACCGGAGATTTAAAGCACCCAATTCAAAACAATGTTTCTAATCCAAATACAAATCAAAATGGATCAGTACGTCATCCGAATGGGATAAATGTGAATCCCCTGTTTACAGCCAATGAAATTCAGCCTATGAACAATGGGTATATAACCATTGATCCAAATTCCTATAGCACGTCAACACCAAGCCATCAATATCCGCATACAAGAATAGTGAATAATGGACAATATTGGTATTATGAGTTTCATTATGGAATGACACCGTCTCAAAATGGTGCAATCGTCGTTCCACCCAGACAAAATCGGATTACAGCCCCAGCACCAAATAGGCAATCACCAGCAACACGTGTGAATCCGCCTGCTCAACAGCCAAATACCAATGCAGCAGCAGGGAACAGCCAAATGGCTCAACAGGTAATTGAGCTGACCAACAATGAAAGAAGGAAAAATGGTTTGGCTCCTTTGAGTGCAGATCCTTCTTTAAGTAGGGTAGCCCAAACCAAAACCAACGATATGAATTCAAAACATTATTTTTCCCATACCAGCCCTACTTATGGTTCTCCGTTTGACATGATGAGGGATTTTGGTGTTACCTATAAGGCAGCAGGGGAAAATATAGCAATGGGTCAAACAACAGCACAGCAGGTTGTTACATCATGGATGAATAGTGAAGGACATCGGAAAAATATTTTAAGTCCTAATTACACAAGTATTGGTGTCGGATACACATCAAATGGAAACTATTGGTCACAGATGTTTATTGGCAAGTAACCAAAAAGGAACTATCTGAACAGGGGATAGTTCCTTTTTAAGTATTACTTATCATATGTGATAATAAAATAGTTATTAACGTTTAGAATCTAATTGGGATACACTTGGAGTAAATGGATCAAGAGGGAGAGGGGAACATGTGCTTTGTTATAAAAAAAATCGATCACGTTCAGCTTGCTGCACCTAAAGGCTGTGAAACGGCTGCAAGAGAGTTTTTTGAAGGGATTCTTGGTTTTTTGGAAATTGAAAAGCCGGAGGAGCTGAAAAAGCGGGGCGGTGTATGGTTTGGATTCGATGGCTTTCAGATTCATATTGGGGTAGAAGAATATTTTGCTCCTGCCAAAAAAGCACATCCAGCCTTTTTAGTAGAAAATCTTGCTGCTTTAAAAACCAAACTTACAGAAAAAAAAGTATCGTTCACGGAAGATTACAATTTGCCCGGTGCAAAACGCATTCATACGACAGATCCATTTGGTAACAGACTAGAATTTTTAGAATGGAACTAGTTCGAATGATTAAATAATGCAAAAAAATAGCCCCTTCAGCAAGAAGGGGTTCTTTTAAATCTTAACTTAGGGGAATTAAGATTTAGCAAGAAGAAAGGAAATATTTCAAAAGGATTAACAAGTGGGATATCTTGTTATCCAAGAAAACAATCCAACAGGAAGATGGAGTGTTCATTTATTCATGTGAAAACATTCACATGAATACTACAAGTACAGAATACAACATTGTTGTTAATTTCACAATATATTTTTCCAAAAAAATAAATATTTTTTTGAAATAAGGGAATATTAATTTCGTTCCATTTGGAAATATTTGAGAAAAAAGGAGATGTTTCAATTTATGGGAAAGAAATTAATCGGAATTTTATTGGGGCTATGTTTGGTTTTGCCTAGTGTTTCAATGGCGAATGGAAATTTGCCACAAGAAAAATGTAAGGGAATGAATGAAGATTGTTATGAAAAAAGATCACATCATATGATGGATAAAAATTGGAAAGAAGAAATGAAAAAAAAGCAACAAATGCTTCTATCTATTGTAACAAAGTACACGCCCGAAAAAAAGAAAGAATGGGAGGCAGTGATTAAGGAGAGAAACAATTTAATTGAAAAATGGTCAAGTCCCCAGTTTGCTGCAAAAAGACAGCAATGGAAAAAAATAAAAATGGCCAAAATAGAGGAACTCAACAAACAATATAAAGAGGGAAAAATTTCAAAAGAAGAATTTTTGAAAAAAGTGCATAATGAAAAAGAAATGGGGCACTGGAAAATATATCAGGAAATAAAAGCTTCAATTACAAATCATGATAATAAAAAAACAGCTCAATTGTTGAATCAACTACTTGCACACTATAAGCAGAAAAATGAAATGATGAAGGCTGCATTAAAGGGTTAACTCATACCAATATGTATGGTGTTTGTGCAGGAGGAGAATTGGAAAAACTCTGCAAAAAATGCAATTTTATAGATAGTGTAAAGTAAAGCATATTAGGGGAAAAATAAAACGAAGGCAAATAAATTGGGGGGATTATGATGGGCAGAAAAGGTTTAATGATGACAACTGTCGCATTAGGAACAGCTTATTTACTTCGTAACAAAAAGTCGCGTGATAAACTTAAGGGACAATTCCGCGATTTCGCCAGCAATATGGCAAGCAGGAGATAAAAAAGAAAAGGAGTGCATGTAAAGGCACTCCTTAAAACATTTATTTTTTATTGATATCAACATTTTCTGTTTTAACTTCCTTTATGTCTTCTTTTATTTCATCTTTAAGATCCTCGGCCAAACCTTCTGTTGCTTTTTTAAACTCTCTAATCGATTTTCCAAAAGCACGGCCAATCTCTGGAAGTTTATTTGGACCGAATATAACTAATGCTACGATTAAAATTAAAATTAAACCAGGCATACCGATATTTGATAGCATCTTTAAACTCTCCCAGTATTATTTTATCGTTTGAGTTCATTATACCCTTGTTATTGAGTTTGTACTAGTTCTATATGGGATACTTAAATCAATAAAGCAATCATTGCTCAATCTTATAAAGAGCATCCATTTACATCTGGATGCTCTTTTGTGGAGTTTTATTTTTGTCATAGAAGTCTTTGATGGCTTTATCGACATAAACCCAGCCCTTCCAGCCTATATGAATGGTATCCTTCATAAAATAAGGATCATATTCATGGCTTGAAAAATCGGCAATTGGGAATCCCTCTGCTTGGACTTGCTGTTTTATACGTTTGTAATAGGATGTGCGTCCTTGTTTTGGAAAGCCGGTGTAATCATACCATGGTCCGTTTACTGGGACAGATATGAACAAGGGCTTTGCTCCAGATTGTTTTAGCAAGTCCAAGACAAGCTGAAAATCATAATATTCAACAGAGCGCCCATAGGAAGCACCTCGTTTATAACCTTTAAGGGAAGGTACAACTTTCTTCATTTTATTATACTGTGAGTTAATGACTAAAAATCGATTATTTGTAGCTTGGCTAGCACCTTCACTGGCTGCTAACTGTTTTAGCTGGGTCCAATTCTTATCTTTAACAGAGCGTTTTATCTCTCGGGACCTGTTCGTTCCACCCACCATAGCGTAGAATAAATCCTTTTTCTCAAGGATTCCTCTATAGGCATATGCTATTGGTTTTACAAGTGAAGCTTTTCTTTTTGCCCAAGGATCATTTGAAATCTCACCAAGATACAGGGTCTTAAGCAGATGATCATCTTTAATTGGCACAAAGTGAAGTAAGCGCTTAATAGCATCCTTTTTTACAACTGGATCAATTTTGTTATTAAGTGCTAAATCGTATCCTTGCAACGAAGAATAATTAGGTACAAAATGTGACTCATCAGCCCCTCTTGGCTGAAACCACTGCGGTGAAAGAACAAAAACAAGTTTTTTTCCTTTTAATTGGTCAATATGTTCTGCAAAATTAAGAAAATGAATGATGGAAATGGATCCGCCTCGACCAACTAAAAAGGGGACAAATCCATCGTAATTTTCTTGAAAATAATTAGAAGGATGAAATGCATCCAGTCTTGCAAGCTCAGATGATCCAAACATCGGTAAATAGTGATTATCCTCAAGCATTTTTGATTGGATATATTTACCCTGAAACATAATAGGATTCAATTCTGTAGCGGCTTGACTAACTCTACTATTTGGAATTAGATTTTCAATCCAGCTATTGGGGATAAGAAAAATCAAAAGTAAAGCAAGAAAAGCACAGATGATTGGTGAAAATAATGCCTTTTTGGTCATCTAAAATCAGCCAGCTGTTTTGCAATATTTTTTGGTGTATTCCATGTATCACGGTCAAATTCAGTTATAGGTACAGTTATACCGAAGCGCTCTTCAAATTGGACTAGCATCTCGACTGTTCCAAATGAATCAAGTAAACCAGTGTTAAACAAATCGATATTCGGATCTTCCTTCACTACATCATCCTGACAAATTTCCGCTAAAAGTTCAATAACTTGATTTTCAAATTCCATGTTTTCCATACTCCCTTTTTGATAATTAATGAATTAAATGTCCCGAAAAAATTAAAAAGCCAAAACAAATAAAATGGAACGTAATGATGATCGCGACAACCTTGGTAAACTTATTGTCTTTCCACCACTTATGCTTTTTGTTAAATTGCTCAAATGAGTTATATAAAACCATTATAACAGCATGGTATATACCATATAAAATATATTGTATCGCAAGTCCATGCCAGAAGCCCATCAATAAGAAAAGTAAAATATAACCTAAGTTTGAGCTGACATTTCGATTTTTAATCCACTTTTTCTTGGTTACCCAAAAGATAAAACGCATATAAACATAATCTCTAAACCAAAAGGAAAGTGATAAATGCCAACGATTCCAGAAATCTTTAATATTCCGACTGATAAAAGGTTTATTGAAGTTTTCCGGCGATTTAATACCCATTATATAGCTTACGCCGATTGCAAAGGCACTATAGCCAGCGAAGTCAAAGAATAAATACAAGCTGTAGCCGTACATATAGTAGAGATTTTCTTGAAAAGCATTGTTGGTTATAGTTGGTAAATTTAAGATAAAATAATGATTGATCGAGTAGCCAATAATGTACTTGTATAAGAAACCGATAAAGATTTTGTTAATCCCATCATATAAAAGCATCTTATATTGTTCTTTTGAAATCGCGGCTTTAATATCCTTTTCAAACCTTCGATATCGGTCAATTGGACCAGATGAAATGGTAGGAAAGAACAAAATAAAATAGAGCAGCTGAACTACAGGAATATTATTTTTGATTAAGCCGTCCCTAGTCTCCATAATCATTTGGGTACCTTTAAACGTTAAATAAGAAATCCCCAAGAAACCTATTAAATGAAGATGAAATAAAAAGGGTGAAAGTTTTGATATCGTCAATGGAAGAATTGAAAGAATGACTGCTAGACAGAAAATGAATGTGCTGTTTGCTTTCCTCCGATAGACCCAATAGCCCTTTATTAAAAGTACCTGCCAAATAGTAAATAGGATGAGAGTAATGGCCTCATTCCAAAAAGAACCAAAGATGAGTGCTAACACGATAACAGAAATAACGATGTTGTATAAATAAAACCTTTTTTCTTTTAAACCCAATATCACAGTAGGGGCTAAAAGAATGGCGATGATAATAAAAAATGAAAATGATCCGTATGGTGTCATGCTAATATCATTTCCTTGATATGTTTACGATCAATCTTACCGTTAGGCGTCATTGGCAATTCTTCTTGATAAATAAATTTCCTTGGAATCATGTATGCAGGAAGTTTTTCTCCAAGCTCTTTCTTGATGGCACTCGTTAGCTGGTATTCTTTTTCAAATTCATGCTTGGCAGGGACAATAGCAGCAGTTAAATATTCAATTTTTTCATTTAAATAAACTGGCACAATAACCGCCGATTTTACATATATTGACTCCGAAATATGATGCTCAATTTCTTCTAACTCCATCCGGTACCCGTGAAGTTTGATTTGAAAATCCATTCTTCCTTTATAGAACAGGAGATTATTTTCCATATATCCTGCGTCACCAGTACGGTAAGCCATTTCTCCATCACGGATAAAAAAGGCTTTTTCAGTTAATCCCGGTTCCCCTAAATATCCTTTACTAACACTAGGGCCAACAATGATTATTTCACCTTTTTCTCCTTCATGGGCTTCAATCCCATTTTCATCGAGAAGCAATATCTTTGTATCCCTTTTAGAGCTTCCTACGGGAAGACTTTGGTATTGTTCTAGAATATCAGTTGTAATTTCTACCGATGTGACAGCCACTGTCGCCTCTGTTGGGCCATAGGTATTGAAGACCATTGCTTTTGGGAACCGTTCCAATAATTGACGGGAGATCGTAACAGGTAAAATCTCTCCGCAAAATAAAAAGCAGGTTAATTCTGGTAACAACTCTTCGTTAAATGAAGGATCCATCAAACACATTTGGACAAAAGACGGTGTAGAGGTCCAAACCTGTGTCTTTGATTTCTGTAAAGCTTCAAATAGTATTTTTGGCCGCGCAATCATCTCTTTTGTAATGGCAAATATACTGCCGCCTGTTGCCAGAGCGGGATAAAGGTCCATTACAGATAAGTCAAAAGAAAATGGTGCTTGGTTTAAAAAACGAAGATGACCGTTGATTGGAAAATCTTCTGTCATCCAGTTTACAAAGCTTTGCAAATTGTTTGCCGAAATTTGCACACCTTTAGGATTTCCTGTACTTCCAGACGTATAAATAATATAAAAATTATCGTCTTCAGAAACCCAATTTGTTGGTTCAACTGAATTAGATTCAGCGTTTGTTGTAATTAGTTGGTCAAATTGCACGATTTTTAATGATGGAGAATTAATTTCCAAGCTTGTACCTGAAACATTAATCAACAATTCAGATTGCGAACCCCTACTTATTCTTTCGATTCTTTCTAATGGTATAGAAGTATCGATTGGAATATAAGGATGGCCTGACTTTACACACCCTAAAAAAGAAACAATCATTTCAGGTTCCATATGACCATAAACCATGATAGCTGAATCTTTTGATAAAACATTTTTCAAAACGTAGCTTGCAACTCGTTCTGATTGCTGCCAAAGATCTTTATAGTTAATTTCTCTGTCAGGTGAGATAAATGCTGGTGAATCTGGATGTGAGACAGAAAAATCATGTATTGATTGTAGCAATTTCATTAGAGGATACCTCCATTTTAGAATTCATTATAAATATAGTTACCTGCATTAGCATCGTTAAACCCGTACATAAAAAATAATAATAAAAGAATGACAAGGTAAAAGATGAAACGTGCAGTCCAGTTCACTTTTTGGTTATTGTAAAAGTTTTTTATTTTCTGCAACACGAATGAATCACCTCAAAAATTAACGTATTCAAGATTTTAATATTACATTAGTGGTATAAAATCCCTGTATAGAATTCACCTAGATAATCATAATGCTGTTTTAACTAGGTTGCATTAAAATTTAATGAGAAAGAGATTAAAAATTAGATAATGCATGTTGGGCTAAAATAGCACATTCTTTATACGTGATTTTAAATGTTCATTAAAAAGAAAATGGCATTTTTACCTATATAAGGATAAACTAGGTGAGGACTTTTGGAAAGTATTTTTAAAAAAAATGGTGAAAATTTTTCGTTTTTGTAGAACTTTTATTTATTGTATTTAGTCTTTTCAATATCCAGCTTAATTATGAACTGACTTAAGGGCAGGGGCTGAAAAAATGTGGTTAATGATTTACACGAAATAATTTTAGCAGCAAAAAGGGGGGACCAAAATGCATTTCGTCAATTGGTTACCTCCTATAAAGGGATTGTGTACCGACATGCTTTTGCACTTTTGAACGATCGAATGGAAGCGGAGGATGTAACCCAAGAGGCATTTGTAAAGGTTTATTATTCGTTATCTAAACTGGAAAATGAGTATGCGTTTGTTTCGTGGTTAACAAGGGTCGTCACTAATCTTTGTTATGATAAAAATAAAAAACTTAGTAAGAAAAAAATGATTGTATCTGATGAACTTAACGAAAGTTTAGTAACGCAAAGAGGGCCAACTCCTATTGAAAGCACAATTACAAAAATGAGTTTGAAGGATGCTATGGAGAAAATCCCAATTGACCAAAGAAATGTCATTATTTTAAGAGAGCTGCAAGGTTATTCCTATGCTGAAATTAGTGAGATTTTACATATTCCATTAGGTACTGTTAAGTCGAGAATCAATGCTGCACGTGAAAATTTAAAGAAAGAACTTCAAAAGGGGTGATAGCAATGTCTGATCATATTGAGAATTTACTATCCGAATATATGGATGATGAATTAAATGACGAGGAAAAACAAAGAATCGAAAAACACCTATCTACATGTTCGGACTGTAATCATCGTCTCCATGAATTAAGATCGCTTAGGAAGCAAATCCTTGCTGCCTATTTACCAATAGAGATACCAGGCATGATAGAAGAACTCGTATTTGAAAAAATTCAACAAGCTTCTATTAAAAAATCGTCAGGGGCGCTAAACCTGCTTGCATTTTTGTCATTGTTTGCATTTGCCATCATGCTTATGGTGACTGCGAGCCCTATTCTTACCATAGGATTGCCGATCTTTCATTCAGTGTATAGTATTGCCAGGGGGCTGATTTATGCTGTTCCATCGATTATTTCGGGTCTCCCATATGTGGTGGATGGTATCATTGCACTGATTCTTTGCTTTATCATATTTGCAGTTCTGGCAATAAGGTATCTGGTCCATACGATGGGAAAAACAGTCAGGGCGGAGGATATCTGATGCATAATCGAAAGCTTTTTATAAGTGTACTTATGATGTTTTTACTAGCAATCATTTTTGTGAATCCCGCTTATGCGATGGATAGAAATATCCTCAATGAGAAAAAAACAGTCATGCCGCCAAATGAAAAGGTAGACAATATTGTGGTTATTGGCCATGATATAGATATTAAAGGGAAAGTTGATGTTTCGGCTATTGTTATAAATGGCAATATGCGAATTTCTCATACCGCCAGGATCAACGGAATTGTTATTGTATTAAATGGGAATGTGCAACAGGAACCAGGAGCATATGTAAAAGAAAATATATTAGCCTTAAAATTTACGAATGATACACTAAATCATTTGCTTGTTGCCGCTGCATTACTGTTAACTAGTTGGTTATTACACTTTGTCCTTAGTGTCATTTTTGTTCTTCTGACGGTTTTAACAGGACTTCTTTTAAAAAATAAGACAGAGCATAGTATCCAAATGTTTAAGCAGCAAACAGGAAAAGTTTTTCTGGTAGGGATCATCACGAGCTTTGTGCTCCTTGCCATCATGCTGCTGTTAATCATTACGATTATGGGAATTCCTATCGCGATTATCCTAGCGATTCCACCGATCCTTACTTTTTTAATCGGTTTATCCATCATCAGTCAATATATTGGTGAAAAGCTGTTTCCTAACAGTTATACGGCTTTATGGATTAAAATATTTGCAGGTTCCTTCATATTAATATCTATATTTAACTTTCCGTTCTTTGGAGGGATTGCATTACTTTGTGTCTTTTGGTTTTCGAGTGGATTACTCATTTTATGGGTGATAAATAAACTAGGAAGAAAAAGAAAAAATAATTAAGCTGTAAATATCTAAAAAACCAGGCATTTTGCCTGGTTTTTATTGTACAATTTCCGATTGAACGTAATGGTATAATAATTTTGCTGTATTTTCAATGGAATCTCGGTGTGTTCGTTCAAAAGCATGTGATGCGTCGATTCCAGGACCAATTAAGCCATGGACAATATCGTGCCCGGAACGGATAGCAGCAGATGCATCAGAGCCATAGTAGGGATAAATGTCTAATTTATATGAGATGTTATGATCGATTGCCAGCTTCATTAATCTCTTTCTAAGACCATAATGATAAGGACCGCTGGCATCCTTTACACAAATCGAAACCGTGTATTCATCCGTAGCTTGACCATCACCAATTGCTCCCATATCAACAGCTAAATATTCCACGGTTTCAGGAGGGATATTTGAATTCCCGCCATATCCAATTTCTTCATTATTTGAAATAAGAAAATGAGTGGTAAATGGAAGGGATAGTTTTTCTGCTTTTACTTGTTTCATTAATTGCAAAAGAATAGCAACGCTTGCTTTATCATCTAAATGACGCGATTTAATAAAACCGGATTCCGTCAACTCCACTCGAGGATCAAATGAAATGAAATCACCAATTTCAATTCCAAGTTTTCTAACGTCTTCGGCATTATGTACTTTTTCATCAATCCTTACTTCCATGTTTTCTTGGTTTCGTTCAACTTTATCAGAATCTTTATATACATGTACGGAGGTTTGGTGCAAAAGAATCGTTCCTGAATACTTTTTACCTGAATTAGTTTCAATTTGACAATATTCGCCTTCGATTGAGTTAAATTTAAATCCACCTATTAAATCAATTTTCAGCCTTCCATTCATTTTTATTTCCTTTACCATTGCTCCAAGTGTATCCACATGTGCAGTGAGTAAACGGCTCTTACTTGTGTTTTTCCCTTCTATTGTTGCTAATAACCCGCCTTTGAAGGTTCTTTTTGTTGAGACATCAATGCTGTGAAGAAATCTTTCCACGAAGGAAACAGCCTCATTTGTATTACCTGAGGGGCTGGGAATAGAGGTTAATTTTGCAATTAATTCAACTGTATCTGCGGTATTTGGATATGCCAAGTGTTATTCTCCTTTCAAGATTAATCTATTTCCATTTCATAGTATATCTTAATATGCTGAAGAATCATTGAAAATGCTCAGCAAAAAAGTTGCAAAATATTATAAATTTCAGCATATTCTAAATATATAATAAAAAATTATAATCTACGAATAAATCAAGAAGGTTCTGGACATAAATTGGATAGTTAAAAGCAATCGAACAATCATTCCAGCTACACAGATGGGGTATGGAGGTAAATCATGAGCAGGATTGAGCTTTATCACAACAAAACTAAGCATATTCAATGGAAGGTTCCGTTTTTATTCTTCTTATTATCAATTTTGCTTGCTGCAGGAGGATTTCTACTTTTCCAACAATATACTCAAAGGACGACTCAAGCGGGTCCTACCGATGAAAATCCCGGGAAGAAAGTGGTAGTTTCCCTTCCAAACGGTCATGAGGTGTTTACCTATGAAAAATTTATTGTTAAAATGGGCGGCAAAACATATTACAAAGGTGAACGGAATACCATTGACCTAACAGGTGGAAAAGTTAATTATAAAAATTGGTAAACAAAAAAGTTTTAACGTTGTCCGATGGGTGAAGAAATAATATACTCTATCATCAGCATTTCCAAAAATAGATATAAATATTGATGAAGGGACAAGATAGACCACATGATGTCTATCATAATTTTCATTCACATAACGGAAAAGGTTTTATCTCTATAATAAATAGGAAAAGAGGCATCCAAATTTGGATGCCTCTATATATGATTACGTAGTTGGAGTTGCTTCTTTTGTTCGCAATGCTTGAGGAATATAAACACAGAATGGTTCACTTTCCATATAGTCCCCAGTGAGTGCGTATGTCCGGGAACGGGATCCGCCGCACATTTTGTTATATTCACAAACTCCACATTTTCCTTTGTAGTTATCTGGCTGACGAATATCCTTGAGAACTTTTGATTCACGGTAAATTTCTGCTAACGGTGTTTCACGAACGTTACCAACAACAATTGGCAGTAATCCGCTTGGCATTACTTCTCCGGTGTGGGAAACGAAAATAAACCCGTTTCCATCATTTACCCCTTTAGGAGCACGCTTTAAGCCATCGTGCATAGAGGCAAAGTCTGTTGTTATAGAATCTTCGTAATGAATTTCACCTTTTTCAATCAGGTGTTCACGGGCTTTTTGTTGCAGGACAACTCTGCGGTAATGCTGTGCAGCAGTTGTTTTGATATCATATGGCGCAGTTTTACTTAGTTCATAAAGCCATCGGAACACTTTTTCATGTTCAGCAGGGGTAATACAAGCATCTAATTGACCTCTGCCAGTTGGAACGAGCAAAAAGATGTACCACATAACAGCGCCTAGTTCTTCGACTAATTTTGCCATTTCTTCAAGATGATCATAATTGTAACGTGAAATAACCGTGTTGATTTGTAATGGCATATCTAATTCTTTAAGATATTTAATTTTTTCAACTGTAAGGTCAAAAGATCCTGGAGTACCGCGGAAAAAGTCATGAATATCCGGAGTAGGTCCGTCTAAGCTGAAGCCCCAGCGGGAGAGGCCGACATCTTTTGCAAGCTGCATTTTTTCTTTCGTTACATTTGCTGTAGCACTTGGAACCATCGAAACGCGCATGCCTTTTTTCACTGCATAATCTGCAAGTTCGAAAAGATCTTCCCTCATCATACAATCTCCGCCTGTAAAAACAAGCATTGGATTGTTCATATCATAAATGTCATCAATAAGTTTAATGCCTTCTTCATGCGATAATTCCCGAGGATCCGGAGTAAGTTGTGCGTCTGCGCGGCAGTGAACGCATTTAAGCTGGCATGCTCTTGTTACTTCCCAAATCACTATAAATGGGTTTTTATCATAGTCTATTTCTTTACCGATACCGTGTGGATGTCCTGTACCGTGCGGATGTCCCATTCCATGCATTTTCATCACCAAGCTTCATAGATTTTTAAAGCATTTCTGACAATACTACTATATTAATCATGCTTCTAGATTTTATTATAGATTTGTTGTCTCAAAGTGAATGAGAGGTTTGTTACAATATTTCTACATTCCCATGTCAAAATAAGCAAATAAAAGTTGTTCATCAAAGTTTGCCAATGATTGTTACTACTTTTTGAACACGGAAATATTAAAAATAGATTACAAGAATGTTACAAAGTGTACCGGAAAAGGAGCAGAAAGAGGTTCAAATTCTACTGATTAAGAGATGGATCCTTTTCTATTGTCTGTAATATAAGGTGCTGCCACTCCCATTAAAGGAAATAAGATCCTAATGAACCATAATTTATCTGTATTTTTCATGAATTGGCATCCTCTATGATGAATGTATAAACAACCAAAAGGAGCGTGCATCATGAAAAAACATCTAATGACTGCAGCAATGGCGACTGGATTAATCCTCACTGCTTTTGGGGCTTCTGCAAGTGCAGATGGAAATACGTATACTGTACAATCTGGAGATAGCCTATGGAAAATCTCGCAAAACAATCATGTTACAGTTGACCAATTAAAAACATGGAATCAATTATCCTCAGACACAATCTATGTTAATCAAAATCTATTAATTGTTCCTCCTGCGTCTTCTGCACAGGCGCCAGCAGTTACCACTAAGGCAACAGTTAGTTATACGGTTAAAGCTGGAGATACTCTTTATGCAATAGCAAAAACTTTTGGGACAACTATCGCTGATTTAAAAAGCATAAACGGCTTGACCTCTGATCTGATTCAAATAGGTCAACAATTAAAAATTTCAAATGGAGCAACCACAACTCCACCATTGGTTACAGTACCATTAGTATCAAAGGCTCAAGCTGTGATTGATGAAGCAAAAAAATATATTGGTGTTCCCTATGTTTGGGGTGGAAGTACTCCAGCAGGTTTCGATTGTAGTGGATTGGTAAATTATGTGTTTAATAAAGAAGGAGTTGCTGTTCCAAGAACGGTGGCGACTCTTTGGGCGGCAGAAAAACCAGTTAGTGCACCTATTCTGGGCGACCTTGTGTTTTTTGACATAAATCAAACAGGAACCCCTACACATGTGGGTATTTATATCGGAGATAATAAATTCATTCATGCTGGTTCAAACGGTGTGACAATTTCTGATCTGACGTTAACTTATTGGAAGACTAGATATTTGGGAGCAAAGACAGCATTATAGATGTTTGAATAATTCAAAATTATAAATTTATAAGACCAAATAAGAAAAACCGGGCAACCGGTTTTTCTTATTTATTATTGAACTTGACTTGCATATTGCTGAACCATTATGACTCTGTCAAAAAAACTTTTTAACATCAACCAACGTGCGGGATAAGTCGTCATATAATCTT
>JAUZQA010000799.1 GCA_030705665.1 Bacillota bacterium | reverse complement strand
CTGGCCAAAATATTGAATATCCAATTAGTCCCTATTGAAGGGGATGAATTAGGCATGAAGCCTGAGAGATTAGATGCCGTCTGCCGAACAAATCCAATGAAGGGAATATATGTGAGCCCCTCCTGCAATAATCCTACTGCTGTCACAATGGATATGAATCGCAGAAAGGAAATCGCAGAGGTTATCAATAAACACGGGCTTATTTTAATAGAGGATGACGTATACTCTTTCCTGGCCCCATCTGGCTTTTCCCCGATTTCACATTTTGTACCGGAAAGGTTTGTATATATCCTGAGTATTGCCAAATCACTCAGCTCTGGTATTCGCGTTGCATTTATTGCTTACGCCAATCAATTTGTTGAAAAAATAACATATGGAATTTTCAATCTCAACGTAAAAACCTCTGCCTTAAATGCTGAAATTATCACCGAGTTAATTAATACAGGGGCTGCTGAAAGAATCATTAAGACAAAGCGGGAAATCTCACAAGAACGAAATCAGATTTACCTGAAATATTTTCAGTTCAATCATCCGAGTGAAAACCCGATTAGCTTTTTTCGCTGGTTACCATTGCATAAACCATGGCAGCTCAACCAGTTTGAGCACGTTGCTTTAACCAGAGGGATCCATGTTTATCATTCACATCGTTTCTTAGTCAAAAAAGATGAATCTCCCCAATTTATTCGTATTTCACTAACATCTCCTAAGGACTCCGATGAATTGGAGAAAGGGCTGCATATTTTAAAAGGACTTTTGCTAGAGTCGGAAGAAGTACTATCATAGTAGGCTTTGTTTCAGTGGCCGGGATCATCGATATTGCTCTATTTCTAGCGAATAATTTGAAAATATGAAGTACGAAAATACTAGTTTAAGGTTAAAATGATTGTGTGCAAGATATCAAAGTAGGGCTTTAAATTTTCGAAATGCTGTATAAGGAGACCAAAGATGGAACATGAGTATATCGAAATAGAAGGTGCACGTGCAAATAACTTAAAGAATGTCAGTTTAAAAGTTCCGAAAAAGAAGATCACCATTTTTACAGGTGTGTCAGGGTCAGGTAAGTCATCGATTGTATTTGAGACGATTGCTCAGGAAGCTGGCCGCCAATTGAATGAAACATTTAGTAAATTTGTTCAAATTTATTTACCTAAATATGGTCACCCAGATGTAGATGCCATTAAAAATCTATCGTTAGCCATTATCGTTGATCAAAAGAGAATAGGCGGTAACTCACGTTCAACACTTGGAACAATAACGGATATCAATCCACTAATCAGGCTCTTGGTTTCACGAATTGGACAGCCTCATATTGGCCCTTCTAATTATTTTTCGTTTAATGACCCAAATGGAATGTGCAAGACCTGTGAGGGGATCGGCAGGATCGTAACACTTGATCTTGACAAAGCGCTGGATAAAGAAAAGTCGTTAAACGAAGGGGCGATTTTGTTGCCGGGCTATAAACCTGGTAATTGGCAGTGGAAAATGTATGCCTCATCAGGCTTTTTTGATTGTGACAAAAAAATTAAGGATTATTCAAAAGAGGAATACGACAAGCTTGTCTATTGTAAACCGGTTAAAATCAATTCGGCCATCGTTGAAGGAATAAACTCCACTTATGCGGGTCTTGTGGAGAGATTCATAAGTCAGCACATCAAAACTGAATTTGAAAAATCGGAGTCTTCAAAGAAGAAAATCGCTCCTTTTATAACAGAAGAGCAGTGCCATGATTGCGGTGGCAAACGATATAACGAAAGAACTTTATCGTCGAAAGTCATGGGATATTCAATAGCAGATTTTACGGCTATGCAGATGGATGAGCTTTTGGAAGTTATCCAAAAAGTGAATGATCGAAACGTACAACCTATTATCAAGAATTTGTCTGAGCGGTTGAATGATTT
>JAUZQA010000798.1 GCA_030705665.1 Bacillota bacterium | reverse complement strand
GCCATTTCCTCCAGGTTCTTATTTGTCGCGGTGATCACCCGGATATTAATCGGAATGGCCCTTGAACCGCCCAATTTCATAATTTCCCGCTCCTGGAGTGCCCTCAGCAGCTTTACTTGCAAATTCAGCGGCAGCTCGCCAATTTCATCTAGAAACAAAGTCCCTTCATTGGCTAATTCAAATAACCCTTTTTTCCCCTGGCTGAGTGCACCGGTAAAAGCGCCCTTTTCATAGCCAAACAGCTCGCTCTCCAATAAATTTTCCGGAATGGAGCCGCAATTTATTTTGATAAATGGCTTCTCAGCTCGGGCACTCAGCTGATGAATCGCAAAGGCAATTAATTCCTTTCCAACACCGGAATCCCCATAAATCGTCACGGTTGAATCGACTTTTGCCACCTGTTCAACAGAAAACATTAATTCCTTCATCCGCTCTGACTGATAAATGATCGTTTTGTCTTTCCCCTGGTGTACCTTTTTTAAGATATCAACCTCTTTCCGATATTGCTCTTTTAAGTTTTGTGCTTCCTCAAGCTGCTCCTCCAATTTGGTCACTTCGGTAATATCACGGGAGGCAATCACGATTCGCTCCAGCTCCTGCTTTTTGTTAAAAATAGGATTGCCGACAGCCAATATCCTCCGCCCAAAGCGGTTATACTGGACAATCGATGTTTTCTTTTTTTCCTCGATCACTTTTCTGGATACAGATGGTTTAAACCAGCCCTTTTTCTCAAGTTCCAGAATGTTTTCTCCAATCACTGAAGAAGGTTCGACCCCCCAGAGATTGTGGGTGCTTCGATTGGAAACCCTAAGGATTGTTCCAACCGCATCGACAACAAGTACTTCATCATAAATCGAATCAACAATGGCTTCCAAGTCTGTCGTTACCGCCCTTACATCTTCAGAATAGGCTTGTTTGAGGAAATTGATTTCCACAGACTTTCGGTCAAGCCATCCTGCAATCATGCCTTTTGCATCGACCACAATCAAATAAGCATAGTCCGTGGATAGCGAATTTGGAATCTCCTTTTCTTGTAAAAGAATAAAATCTGTCCGATAATCTACCGTTTGGTTCGGTTTCCCAGCTTGCATCAGAAGTGAATGGCTGTCACAAATACCAACAATCCTGTTTCCAGCCTTTACAATCAGGATTTGCCCTTGAACTTGAATTACACGCTCGATTGCATCCTTTACAACCGTTATTTCGTCAATGATGACAAAGGTTTTGTGAAGGTTTAAAGGCATTTCTCCCACTCCCATTATTAAAAAATCAACTTTTTGTCTCATTTATTTTTATTATAGAAAAATATTAATATCTTTTATTTATCATATTACGATATGTAGGCAATTTAAAGTTTGAATTTTTATAATATCGTTTATTTTCTATTTTTTCGGCTTATATCATAATATTAAAGCGTTTCTAAGTTGGGATAATAAAAATACTATTGCAATATTTCCAACCTTGTAATCGTGAACTAGAAAATTTAACCAGATCTTGATAAGTTCCTCGAAAAAATTTTTATTGAAAAACCCGATATAACCGTTCAACTGCCTCCGGGATATTTTCTTCTTTTAGATTCGCAAATCCAATAACCAAATCCTTTTGATTTGATTCGTCCATATCCTTTTTTAACATAAAACGTCTCAAGGTATAAATCTCCAACTTTTGTTTGGCAACTCGCTCTTCGATTTCCTGATAGCTTTTTTCGGTTTGAAAGTGGGCGAGAAAATGAAGACCGGCGGGTATGTCTGCAATACGAATCCGATCTTGGAACCGATTTGTAAGTTCCTTGATTAAGATTTTTCTTTTTGATTCATATTTATGATTCATCATTTTTACATGCTTTGCATATTCACCGCTCTTAATAAAATAATGTAAGCTATATAACATGGTAGAATTTCCACTCTGC
>JAUZQA010000797.1 GCA_030705665.1 Bacillota bacterium | reverse complement strand
TGCGATTATATCTGAAGGTTTCTTTTTATTCGTACCTAAAGTATTACCAGCGTTCTGTTTTAAGACCTTTTCATCCATGATATACACTCTCCTTTTAGCATAGTTTGTGCCCTGCCCCTCTTTTTATTCTTGTTGTTACAAGGAATGTAATCAGGTGAAATATCCAAAATAAAAGAAGAAAAATGAGAATAAATTATAAAAAGGCGATTACCAAGTTTACGCTAATATGTATGTCTTATGCTGCTTTGTTCATTTCACCCGTGCAAATAGAGGCGAAAGGAAAAGAACATAAAAACGATTCGTGTTTGTATAAGAGAAAATATTGTGAAACATTTCGCTTAAAGTAACGGTGCAGATTAGCTTAAGAAGGAAATAACTACTTTATGTTGAAATTATCCCTTAAATTAAAAAGTTAATTAAAAGTATACCCCTCACTAATGAGGGGTATATCTTATTTATCTTGTGCAAGTTCTTTTCTATTGGGAGCAAGTGGTGGCTGTTCTAACCATTTGTTTTCTACCATAATATCGAACCAATTTTTTGTCAATGTTAATGTTTTTAGAATTGTCTTTTCATAAACGACAGCTAGGTCTGTTCTCATGGCTCCTGCTAGACCTGTACCGTAATATACTTGTGCAGTTTGACCCAAGAAACCCATATGATACAACATTAATTTATCTGAAAAAGGAGAGTCCTGTGACGTTGTAACCTCTGATTCCCACGACATTGGAACGGGCAAATTATCCTTGTGTAAAATACTTGCAAGGGCTTGTATGTTTTCATCTGCCTTTTTTCCTATTTCCTCAAAAAATGTTCTTATTTCTTCCGATCCAGCGACTTGACTGAACCCGATTGAAAGAGTTTTTGCCATAATGCTTTTTTTAATATTAAGAGAAATACTGATTATTTCTGTAGCAGATAAAAGTCTCCCTTTTCCGAAGAATCCATCAGTAAAATCTTTGGTGGAAATATATTCAGGGTTCTCTTTAGGATAGAAATAGGGATCTCGTTGGAATTTTCCTTTTTTAAGCAATAACTCAATGGTTAAATCGTACATCCTTTTTGCATCATTATCACATGAATTGTAAAATTCACGTAGGTCCTTTCTAACAGAAACACTTAAAGCAGTGGTATGACCTAACAAACCATGTATCGTCATTATATGTAAATAATTTAAGCAGAATGTGTCAGAAAACAATCTCTTTGCACCCTTATTAAGATCGGACTCAGTAAATCCATTCGGAACTGGAAAACCATCTTTCTCCATGAAGGAAACAAGCTGCTTCTTTTGCTTTTCCCATGTCTCAATGGCAATTTCAAAAACATTTTTCACCTCTTCGTCTTCCAAAATAGAAATCATATATTTATTTACTATCTCGATCATCGTTCCGTTTATATACTCCCCCCATAGTGTTCCAATTTCGGAAGAAGTAAGTTTTAAATTATCATTTTCCATTTGTTCTCACCTCTTCCGTATTTTTTACTGACTCAGAAATAGTTATGCGTTTCCTTGGACTAAACCTTTAGTTGATAATTGAGCAGTTTCTTGTTGAACGAACGGGGGCGTTTCTACAATAAGCGGAAACGCATTTTTCTTATTGAAGTAACGCCCCCAGTTTAGTTCAATAAGAAAATGCAAGTTTCAAAAGAAAAAGCAACCTTTTTAAGTTTGCTTTTTTCTTTCATTAAGAAGGGGGTTCAATTTGGAAGGGGAACTTGATTATCTTTTTAGACTTTTAAGATGTATTTCAAAAAACTAGATAGTAAAATACCGATTGCTAAACCAGGAATTACACAAATCATTGGAAGCCAAACAGGGCCGAATAATACTCCGAATATCTGAAAATTGGAGGAAAAAATACATCCAACAGTAACAAAATAAGCTGCAAATACAAACGGTAAAAAGGAGTATCGATCCTTTTCTCCTCCAGCATC
>JAUZQA010000796.1 GCA_030705665.1 Bacillota bacterium | reverse complement strand
CTACGTGATGGATTGTGGGACAGCGGCCGTATGGGCGGCGGAGCTGTGCCGATTAAAACAGAAAAGGGCTGGCTCGAGCTTTATCATGGTGCGTCAAAGGATGATCGCTATTGTATGGGAGCTGTTTTGCTAGATTTAGAGGATCCTGCTAAGGTGCTTGCCAGAACGGACCAACCGATATTAGAGCCGGAAGCCTCTTATGAGGTTGATGGATTCTTTGGGAATGTTGTCTTTTCATGTGGTGCCGTAGTTGAAGGTGATATTGTGAAAATGTTCTACGGTGTAGCGGATACCTCTATGGCTTGTGCTGAATTAAGCTTGCAAGAAATCTTAGATTCATTGACCTATTTAAAATAGATTCTATCAGGCCAAAATTGTTCTGCGGTTTTGGCCTTTTATCTGAATGAACAGGCAGGTGCCACTTTTATGAAACTGAATGATAACTGGAAAATACGACAATTTGATGTTGGTGCTGCTCGCGACCTTGAAGTCGCTTCACCTGAATATATTGATTATTTTTGGATGACGGCTTCTGTCCCTGGGGATGTTCATTCCACCCTCATTCAACGGAAACTAATCGATGACCCTTTTTATGGGCATAACGATTTGAAATGCCAGTGGGTAGAAGAAAAGGTATGGTGGTATCGCAGTACATTTGAATTTATTGAGACAGTGGAAAAAGAAGACCGATATGAGTTGACTTTTGATGGGCTGGATACTTTTGCCACTGTTTATCTAAATGGAATTGAACTTGGATCAACGGAAAATATGTTTATCAGCCATACATTTGATGTTACCCGTGAACTAAAGCATGGAAAAAATGTTCTAGCGGTAAAATTTGACCCAGTGCATATCCATGTGAAAGACAAGGTGCAATATTATTGGTCTGGATTCAGTAAAAAAAGAATTTGGACACGGAAGGCACAAAGCCATTATGGCTGGGATTGGGGTCCTCGCTTAGTTGCCGTGGGGATTTGGAAGGATGTCCATTTAGAGAAAAGGACTTGTGCAAAAATTGATCATATTTTTGCCAGAACCACATCGATTACTGCTGATACAGCATGTGTAGAAATTGACGTAAACATCACATCCTTTTTGAAAGGGAAAGAATATGAAATTGCAGCCAACCTTACGTATGGAGATGAAAACTTTTCTGGATCGGTGAAGGTGGAGGGCAGTAAGGCTAAAGTAATATTGAAAGTTATCAATCCAAAGCTATGGTGGACGCACGATATCGGAACGCCGAATCTGTATCAGTTAACAGTTGAATTATTTGCGGACGGCAAAAGGATTGATCGAAAGAAGCAGGATTTCGGGCTTCGAACGATTGAGGTGCAGCAGAGAGATGAAGAGGGTAACTACAGCTTTACTTTTGTTTTAAATGGCGAAAAAGTTTTTGCCAAAGGGGCTAATTGGATTCCAATTGATAGCTTCATCGGGGCAGTTCCTGATTCGCGCTATAAGCATCTGATTAGGATGTCCAAGGATGCGAATATGAATATGCTCCGCGTGTGGGGCGGCGGTATTTATGAAAAAGATGTGTTTTATGAAGAATGTGACAGGCTTGGAATTTTGGTCTGGCAGGATTTTATGTTCGCTTGCGCCCTTTACCCTGATTATAATAAGAACTTCATGAACAATGTCCGTGAAGAAATTGTGCATGTAGTGAAACGCTTGCGTAATCATCCTTGTTTAGCGATTTGGTGCGGCAACAATGAAAATGATTGGTTGTATGAGGCTTTGTCCTCTTCAGGGGAAATTCCCCATCCGTTTTATGGCGAAAAAATTTATCATGAATTAATGCCAGAACTTTTGGCTGAGCTTGATCCGACACGGCTCTTTTGGCCAAGTTCCCCTTTTGGCGGTAATG
Source organism: Bacillota bacterium (assembly GCA_030705665.1). The sequence continues at coordinate 72 of JAUZQA010000796.1, read as the reverse complement.
ACCATAACTCCAGGGAGCAGGGGGATAGCCATAACTGGCAAGTGTGGCACGGAAATATTGAACCGCGCACGT
>JAUZQA010000795.1 GCA_030705665.1 Bacillota bacterium | reverse complement strand
TATACTGCATTACTGTGTTTTTCTTGCTCTATTTTTTTAATACTACTATTGGTAATTGCTGGAAAACTACTACACATGTTTCCTACGATCACGGATGATATTATGATACCAATATTGATCAGCATGTTAAAATCGATAGGTTTTGTCATGGAGTGTACATCCACTAATTGCATCATGATATTGCTACGCACTAATCTCTTAAAAATAATTCTAAGACATGGGAAGCCTTTAGTCTTTTTACAACAAATCACACTGACTTTATAACGATAGTTAGTACACCGTTTTTGTGCGTAAGCGGGGGGCTTTCCCTTTTTATCGACAGCGAGTAAAAAGGCAAAGCCCCCCTTTTGTGAGTAAAAACTGAAGCTATTTTGTAACGACTAGATAATTACTTGCGTTATGATTTGTTGGAGAATCTTTAAGATCAATACGAAGATTATGATCTTAATGGGTAATAGACTAAAATTTGCAAAGTTCATGTTTTATGCAATATTCACAGTTATTTTCATGACAATGTCATGGTTCTCTCTATCAGAATTTACGTCCTATGAACAATTATCAATTTTGACATTGAAAGATCAAAAAACAAATGGAACAACAAGTCTTTCGGGCGGAGATAATTCGGCGTTAATACTGACCACCAAGGAAGGGCACAGTATCAATCTTATTGAGAAAATCAGAAATTCATTCTTTGAAGTTTTTGTTTTTGAATTGGCAGTTTCTCTTTTCACAGGAATTCACAGCTATGCAGAATGGAAATCTTTTAGAAATGACTCTAAAAGGTAAGACTAATCACTACAACGTAAAATTCCTAAAAGGCTACGGTTTCTCAATCAAGGTAAAAGATTCAAAAATTATTTTGAAAAATTGTTCTGACCCTTTCAAAGAGCCTGAAGTTGAAGAATGGTTGTCAACAATACCCTTGAAAAAATTATCTCAAATCAAACAGCATGCTTTATACCAACAAAACGTCATTCTTTCTAAAAGGGTCATGAAAAAGTCATTACCGCTATCATATGTATACCGTCTGCTTGAACCTGGTCCAGTTGTGTTGCTTACAACAATTATAGAAAAACATCCGAACATAATGACCATGTCTTGGCACATGATGATAGATTTTGAGCCACCTCTTGTTGGCTGTGTTGTAAGCAATCGTGATTATACATTTGATATTCTAAGAAAAACAAAAGAGTGTGTTATCAATATTCCGTCAGTTGATCTTGCCAAGAAAGTAGTAGGATGTGGTAATACGTCTGGGAAAAATACTAACAAGTTCCAAAAATTTGGTCTAACACCGTCAGCTGCATCACATGTAAAAGCACCATTAATTGACGAATGTTTTGCAAATCTTGAGTGTATTGTAGTAGATACAAGCATGGTAAAGAAATACAATATTTTTATTCTCAAAGTAGTAAAGGCATGGATTGATCCCTTACAAAAACACCCTAAAACCATACATCACAGGGGGCGTGGAAATTTCATGGTATCTGGCAAAACCATAAAGTTGCCTTCTAAAATGAAATAGTTAAAAATTTTACACACTCTATTTGCCAATTCCAGAACAAATGTCGCTTAATACATGCGAATTATACTGCCCCATGTTCGAATCACTGCTAGTGCGAGGAATCATTTTGCAAATCACATTTGGCATGAGATAATCTACCGTTACATATACTGCAACTAAGAGGCATGCGATTAGAATTACTAGTCCCCACATTGGTTGCATGAAATCGCTCTATTTCACGTTGGAATTAATCCTTGTCCTCATTCTCTTCATATGTTAATCATGATATGACACAGGATCGATGTTATGGTGATAAAATATCAAGTAACTTTGTTAGTGAACAAAGTGTCGCAATTTTTTATTAATCAATCCATTAACTCACATCATGTCAAAACAGCAATACAGGGCAGAGATGGGAATAATATCGGATATACTGCAAAC
>JAUZQA010000794.1 GCA_030705665.1 Bacillota bacterium | reverse complement strand
TTATTATTAGTATTCACTAATTAAGCGGAATTTTTCCGTCTATTTAACCGCGCCCATAAGTGTGATTTCTGCATACACAAAATGAGGTTGGAAATAGTAACATTATACTTTTTTATAATTGGGGGATATAGATGAATTTACAATCTGGGACCTATTATTGGCCTACAACTTTTCCTGATGCTCCATCCTACCCGTTATTGGAAGAAAACTTATCTTGTGATGTATTAATCATTGGGGGCGGGAGCTCCGGAGCACAGTGTGCATATTACCTCGCTGATACTAATTTAGATGTGGCTGTAATTGAAAAATCAACGATTGGAAGCGGCAGTACTAGTTCTAATACAGCTCTCCTTCAATATTCTGGTGAAAAAATGTTTACCAATTTGATCAACACCTTTGGTACAGATTACATCGAAAGACATTTACAATTACTAAAAGAGGCAATTAATGAAATTGAAGTAGCCTCTAAGAACGTCATCATTGATTGTGAATTCAACAGAAGGGATACCCTCTATTCCGCAAGCTGTGCAGAAGACGTTGAAAGTCTAAAAAAGGAATATGAATTTTTAAAGCAGCATAACTGTGAACTAACTTTTTTAACAAAGAAAGATATTGAAGCAAAATATCCTTTTAGCAGGGAAGCTGCTATTTACTCATACAATGATGCAGAAATCAATCCATTCCGATTCACCCATGCACTATTGGAGTACGCCGTAAGAAAAGGAATCCATATATATGAACATACGGAAATGAACGGTCACCATTTTGATGAAAAACTGGGTAAGATGATTGTCTCTACAAAGAATGGACATGCTATACAAGCACGCTATATTATCTTTGCAGCAGGTTATGAAGGAATAGAAATCAAAAAAGAGAAAAGAGCCTCCTTTGTAAGTACCTATACAGTTACAACCCATCCAGTCGAAAATCTCTCCGAATGGTATAACAGGACACTCCTTTGGGAAACAGCTCGTCCCTATTTATATATGCGGACAACTAGAGATAACCGGATTATTATTGGCGGACTAGATGATAATACTGCGTATTCTGAAGATCGAGATAGTAAACTCATTCACAAAAAAAATAAATTAATTGAAGAGTTTAATAAAATGTTTCCCTCTATTCAAGTACAGCCGGAATATTACTTAGCTGCATTTTATGGAGGCACAGTGGATGGAATTCCAATTATCGGCAAATATGGAGCATTTCCAAATAGCTATTTTTTATTTGCCTTTGGTGATAACGGGACAGTATACAGCCAGTTGCTATCGAAGATTATAGTCGAGGAGATTGTTGAAGGGAACTCTCCAGATTTAGCTCTCTACCTGCAAGAACGTCCTATGCTAAACAATCGTTGATAAATAGGGATGGTTATCTCCATTTTTCTTTTTTATGGTTAAATTTACGTCCTTATTGTTATATGTAATTTGGCTTACAATAAACGCTTTAATCAACTCCAATCGGCATATTGATAAAAAAACCGATTGGAGTTGATTACTTTGAACAATTTCAATCCTGAAAAACTATCTGTGAAATGCATGGATGGGATTACTATTACGGAACCCATTATTCCAAGGCGCTACACGCATACTCACTCTGATTTAACTGGAGATCTATTTTTAACCATTGGAATTCATAAAAGTAAAAATTTACGGGACTCCTATTATGGCGTCTGGGTGGAAGAGAATGTGAAAAAACATCCTTTTTAAATAAGAAGTCCTGTCCTTAATTAAGTAACCAGCGAAAATAAAATAAGCAGAGTTTTTTCGGTTAAATGCAGAATGGAGCTCGCTTCGGGATATATAAGGGGAGGTTTTTCGCTTATACAAAGCAAAATCCCTCATTATTTGGTTACATTTCAAAGAATTTTTGTCTCTCCACCTTGCAAACTCTAAGAGAAAAATTTTTGTACCATTCCTTTTTCCCTCTATCTTGTGCTACTCGAT
>JAUZQA010000793.1 GCA_030705665.1 Bacillota bacterium | reverse complement strand
AAAGGCAAGGATTACGGACAAAATAAATGCCCGAATAAGAAGAAGTGTCCGTAAGAAGGCAGATTACGGACAAAATAAATGCCCAAATAAGAAGAAGTGTCCGTAAGAAGGCAGATTGCGGACAAAGTGAATGCACAAATAAGAAGAAATGTCCGTAAGACCCCCACACTGATCAGACCTTAAAATAGACTCTCTTATCATTCAAAAAAGTCCCTGTTTTTGGGACTTTTTCTTTTCTAGTTCACTTCCTCCGAAAGATTCGTTAACGGCTTCACCGCTGGCCCATCAATAACCTCTCCAGTAATGCTGTAACGGGATCCATGGCAAGGGCAGTCCCAAGTCTTCTCGGCATGGTTCCATTCTGTTTCACAGCCAAGATGTGTACAAGAGGTATCGACAAGATAAAGCCTGCCATTCTCATCGCGATAGGCACCCGCTCTTTTTCCATGATGCATTACAACAGAACCTTCCCCATTTTGAACATCAGTTGGGTCCTTTGGTACAAATTCCAGCTTCCCTTTTAGTAGATGCTTGGCAACATCCGCGTTAGTAGTGAACAAGCTGCGTAAGCTCGGGTCGGCCGTAAACCGTGATGGGGAATACAGCTCCTTATAAGGATTATCCTTTTCCAAAACATAGTCAGTTAACAAGTGAGCGGCCACGATTCCGGTCGTCATTCCCCATTTTTTATAGCCTGTTGCGACAAGAATATTCTCTTTTTCTTTTGTTATTGGACCGATGTATGGAACCTTGTCTAATGTAACCATATCCTGCGCTGACCATCGGTAAAGGTATTCTGTAATGCCAAAAGTCTCTTCAGCAAACCTTTCAAGTTCCTGAAAATGCTTCATTGTATCAATGCCCTGTCCTGTTTTATGGTTTTCTCCGCCAATAATAATTAAAGCTTCCCCATTTAATGGGGTCTCACGAATAGAACGTGTTGGGCTGTCAGCGCTAATGTACATTCCTCCAGGATATTTTTTGTTTGTTTTAATCCCAATGGCATAAGAGCGATCAGCGTACATTTTTGCAAAATACAATCCTAGCTTGTCACAATAAGGAAAATGGGAGGCCACTATTAATTTCCGGCATGTAACCTTATAACCGTCTCTTGTTATCACCTTAGGTTGTGTGTCGTTATCATCTACGTCCATTGCGGTTGTATTTTCATAAACAGTGCAGCCTGATTGAACAGCCTCATTGAGCAAACCCTTTAAAAATTTTAGCGGGTGGTACTTTGCTTGATTTTTCATAATTAAGGCATTTTGAATGGAAATATCAAATGGAATCCGATGAGTAATTTCTCCATCAATCCCAAGTTTTTGGTAAGCCTGCCATTCGCTATTAATTTGGTTTGCATATTGTTCCGTAACAGAGTAGATGCAGGCATCCTCATTGCCAAAATCACAATCAATTCCTTTTTCCTTTGAGGTATCCTTGATAAAATGGATAGCGCTGCTATGTGATTCGTAATATAATCTTGCTTTTTCCTCACCAAAATGATTGATTAATTCATCATAAATGAGTCCGTGTTGAGCAGTAATCTTTGCCGTGGTGTGGCCGGTTGTTCCATTTAAAACATCGCCGGCCTCAATAATGGCAACTTTAAATCCCTCTTTTGACAGTAAATAGGCAGTAGTAATCCCGGTAATTCCAGCTCCGACAACTGCAACATCGACAGAAATGTTTTCCTGTAACTTTGGAAATGTCGGAAGTTCAATTTCTCGCCAATAAGGTTTTGGAAATTGAGGGATTTTTTCATTAATGCTCATACAATACCTCCACGATCAAATTATTGTTATTTTAACTTTTCCTTTCTGATGTAAAACATTCACTTGTGAGCAGCCCCAAAAAATAATTTCTGTATATTTTGAGCAAGAAATCAAAAATATATATTCGGAGGAGGCGAAAAAGTGAAAAAATTATTACTCACTTGTTTACTGTTTTTT
>JAUZQA010000792.1 GCA_030705665.1 Bacillota bacterium | reverse complement strand
CTTGATAATTTCTTCTAATGGCGTGTAGAAATACTTATATGGATCAGGCAATTCTTGATTGAAAAGGGGAGGGATAGTACTTATTCTTTTCCAAATTAAATCCAATTGAAAGTTGTTGTTATGGTTCCATTTTGTATTCATAATGGTGGAAAATAAAACCAGCCCTGTTTTCGATTCAAATTCACACCAGGGACATTGAGGATGAGCCCTGTTGTATGTATGAGCTTGATTGATTGGACAACCTATTAACTCTTTATTTAACTTTTCAAGAGCACCAATCCATTCAACTGCTCTTGGCCGATTATTGGTACTTGCTTGGGAAAATGCCCTTTCAAAGAGGTCGGCCAAATCAGTTGAATAAAAATCAAGAGGGAGTGTACCTGGCGGTTGTTTTATTTGCCTTTGTTTGGCATTTTTTCCATAAGCGAAACAATACTGTTCAATTGCTTTTTCAATAGGTATCTCTATATTGCCTGAACCTATCATTTGTCCGGAAAAAGGATGCCTTCCCACAAATAAAAGCTGAAATATGATGATAGCTAAGCCAAAAAGATCGTGATTGCTTGTACGGATTCGATTGGATAATGATTTAGATTGTAATTCAGGCGGCTGATGTGTTCCCACCCCAACATTACACAAAAATAAATGTCCGTACCTGCCAATTTGAAAACTGTCGCAGTCAATTAGTTTGATTGTACCGTCATTTGATACCACAATATTAGCGTGGTTAACATCTCCAATTACTTGACCGCAATCATGAACGACAGCAAATGCACGGGCAATATTTGCTGCCGTATGGATGAGAAAGGGGAGACTCACAGTATCGAACGTATTGAGTCGATTTTTCGGACTATAAAGAATATGAATCTCTTTTCCATTCGCAGAAGGCATTAAAAAACCGATCACTTTACCATTTTCATCTTTTACAGTCTCAGTTGGCCAAGCCGTATATTTTAAAAGTCTTTCATTTTTGAGTTTCGTCATTAAAGTAATCTTTTTTGAACGTTCTTCATCATACTTATGGTAGATTTTTATAACAGACCCAGGCTTACCTTGTATCTCATAAACCGTACCTTCTCCACCTTTGCCAAGCACTTTTCCAAATTTTATAACGTTGCCATTCCTGTCAGTATATATTGGAATGGTTGTTTTAGTCGTTACCATTCATCTCCACCTCTTTCCGGGAGGCTAATAATAACGTTTTGTCATCATCTGTTTTTTCATTGATCCTGTCAGAGCTAAGAAATTGTTCTAAGGATGAATTCAAATATTCGCCATTCTCCACTTTTCTTAAAACCTGAAAAATTGGCTTAAAAAAAGGATTATGAACCGTTTTTGATTGATAGTGGAGTGATAAATGCTGAATGCCGTCTGTAAAAAGAGAAACTTCTTCAACTCTCTTTGGTAAAACATCAAATCGAATATGTTTTTTAACCTTTGGGTCTGTAATAAAAAAGGTGGTGTTTTCGTACTCGCCTTTATCAGGCCAAAAAGTCCAATTGTAATTTTCTGCCTCTGGATCCAAAACGACAATGGCTCCGTCTCCAACTTGAAAAAAAGCAGCATGGTCGTTTCCGACTACAGCTGCTACTAAAGTGCATGCAAATTCTCGAAGAGTCACCTCAAAATCCCTCGCATGGGAACTTATTAGGTCTTGGTATTGGTCAATCCAATTTTCAAAAAATGACACCTCTAAGTCTTTTACACGTTTCTCTTCAGAAAGATAGTCGGTCACTTCTTTTACAAATAAGGAACACGCCATCGATGATCCCAGATCTGAAAACTTAGCACTGCCAGCGCCATCGGATATAACCGCAATCAGGATATCTTCACCGTTTGAATCTTGTATAACCTGACATTTACTTGAATCTTGGCAGGGGGAGTGGGATTTCTTATGAGAAGAGCCAAGCACTGAAGCATATGTGTATTTCCAATCGTTTTTTGATGTCATTCAATCAT
>JAUZQA010000791.1 GCA_030705665.1 Bacillota bacterium | reverse complement strand
CAATTCCGCAAAAATCGCCATGGAATTGAACAGCATGCTTCCTGCAAAAGAATCACCAGAAATGACAGAGGGCTATGAAGGCTTCTACCACTTGATTTCATTCCATGGGGATGTGGAACAAACAAACCTTCACTACATTATTCGTGACTTTGACAAAACCAATTTCAATGCACGAAAAGCCAAAATGGAGAGCATTGTGGCTGAACTAAAGAAGAAATATGGTGAAAACAACATCATCCTTGAGCTAAAGGATCAATATTACAACATGAAGGATAAAATTGAGCCTGTTAAAGAGATTGTCGATATCGCCCATCAAGCCATGGAAAACTTAGATATTCAGCCAATTGTTCAGCCAATTCGTGGCGGTACTGACGGCTCCCAATTATCCTATATGGGACTCCCAACGCCCAATATTTTTGCCGGAGGAGAAAACTTTCACGGAAGATTTGAGTTTACTTCCGTTGAAAATATGGAAAAAGCAACAAAAGTTATCGTTGAAATTGCCAGGTTATTTGAAGAAAGGGCCTAAATCAACACTATTTTACAATTTTCAACTAAAAACTAATCCAAAAGGGTTAGTTTTTTTTTTTGAAATTTATTTAAACATTAGTAATTTTTACCTTAATGCCTTAGATACTTAGATTCACAATCCTTATTTTAAGAATTTTTAAAAAAATATATATTTCGACAATAAACGTTCTTTACCCAGAATATTTCGTTCTTTATAATGTATATTATGAAGGGAAGTGTTTGCTAGGATGACTAAGGTCGTGTTAGCTGACTAATATGATGGGAGGGGGATTAGAACTTTTTAGGTTAAAAAGCTTTTCATGTAGTAGGTCTTTTGCCCTACATACTCAGAGCTAAACGTTCGTTATATCGTACAAATTTGGGGGAGAGTTGCTGATGAGAAATGGGTAGGTTAGATAAAATAAAAAATATAAAATCAGTTAGCAAAAAGTTAAAGTTAGGGATTATTGCAGGAGTAATCGCTGTTTCCACTGTTCCATTAACCTGGGACAATGTAATCCCTGCAAAGGCCGCGACAGGAACACCGGGCGGTACACCGGATTACTGGACAACTCCAAACTATGCAAACAGCCCGCTGCCGGAATTTAATGCAGATGGAACAATTAAGCAAGGTACTGGGATGCGAAAATTCGTCGATACCTTACCAGGACTTGGTGCAAACAAAGCCAATGATCTTGGTCAATACATTCCAATCGCCATTCCAGATACAACAACGTATCCTGGTTCGGACTACTATGAAATTTCACTTGTACAATACAATGAACAGATGCACAAAGACCTGCCGGCAACAACACTGCGCGGGTATGAACAAACCAATACTACCGATCCAACGGTCAAAAATCATCCAAGTTACTTTGGGCCAATTATTGTTGCCCATAAAGATCGGCCTGTCAGGGTGAAATTCACCAATGCTCTTCCTACAGGGAGTGGCGGTGATTTGTTCCTTCCAGTTGACACGAGCTTGATGGGTGCTGGCATGGGGCCGGATGGAAAAACGATGTATACCCAAAACCGGGCTACACTCCATTTACATGGGGGAATCACTCCGTGGATCAGTGACGGAACACCGCATCAATGGATTACACCTGCGGGAGAAAAGACTCCATATCCAAAAGGGGTCAGCGTTCGCAATGTCCCTGATATGCCTGATCCTGGAGACGGTTCAATGACGTTCTTCTATACGAACCAACAGAGTGCAAGATTAATGTTTTACCATGACCATTCATATGGAATTACGCGCTTAAATGTATATGGCGGTGAGGCAGCAGGCTATCAGATTACAGACCAAGTGGAACAGGATCTTATCAGCAGAGGGGTTGTCCCAGATACTGATCACACTATGCCTCTAGTCATTCAGGATAAAACCTTTGTTCCGACAGATAATCAGTTATCTGCCACTGACCCAACTTGGGACAAAACCAAATGGGGT
>JAUZQA010000790.1 GCA_030705665.1 Bacillota bacterium | reverse complement strand
ATGGATAACAATATTAGCCTTGAAGAATTATCAAAACTAGAGGGATGTACACTTTGCGGTCACTGCATCAACGGTTGTCCACATGGACCTTCAGTTGATAAAGTAGCGAAACGCTCTACAAATATAAGTTATATTCCACTAGCTTTAAAAACAAAAAAGGTTGAAGTGCGCCCAAATTGCTTTACCATTAAGATTTTAACAGAAAATGATCCAAAGGAAGGACTGAGGGCAACCGGGGTCCAGTACAGAGATACATGGACAGGTGAGACCGGCGAATTGTATGCGAAAGTGGTGGTAATGGCATCTGGCTGTATTGAAAGCCCCAGACTTTGGCTTAATTCCAATTTGCCGCAAAATTCATGGGTTGGCCGGGGAATAACGAATCATTATTGGGATTGGGTTACTGGCATGTTTGATGAAAAAGACCTTATGGGGATATTGGGACAGCCGAATGTGAATCAATTTATCGGACCTACTTCAGGGTCACGATTTGATTATCCGGGGCTGGGATCGATCGAACCAGCGGGGCTCAGTCCAGGATTATTTTCTTCCTTAACATTTGGGTTTACAGATAGCGGATATAATTTTGCACAGAATCCATCACCCCTGGACTCCTGGGATCAGCGTGGTCGGGTTACAGGAAGTGAGTTAAAAGAATGGATGATGAACTACAAAAATACATTAAGCTTAATGATATTCGTTGATGATAAGCCCAATATTAAAAATGGGGTAACATTAGATCCTGTTTTAAAGGATGAACACGGACCAATTCCAATCGTAAAATATACAACAAATAAGGAAGATCAACAAAAACGGGAGCACTTAGTAAAAATCGCAGCCGAAATCCTGCAAAAATCCGGTGCAAAGAAGATCATTCGCACGGATTGGCCTGCCCATTTATTCGGCCATATTGAATCAACAATGCGCATGGGTTTTGTTGTTGATAGTAATTGTGAAGCCTATCAAGTAAAACGCCTATTTATTGCTGATAATAGCGTCCACTATAATGCACTTGGCGGCCCTAATCCTACGCTGACCACTCAAGCTTTGGCAACACGAATGGCTGAAAAATTAGCGACATTATATTTCGGATGAACGAACTAATCTTGCACTTTACTTTTTCAAGTTTGATGAGCACGGGTTTAGTCAAAGAGGCATTTCCTTGCATTAAATGGCCCTAGAATGGTAATTGAGCGCTTATCCTTGTTCAAGGAAAGCGCCCAATTGCGGAATATTGACTTCGCCGTAAGTTTATTTAAAGGAGTAACCTACTCCCTTTTGGATGGAATTTGTCAGCCAGCTTCTAACATCTACTAATCCTTGGAAAAATCCTGAGCGTAACTTGCACCAGTATCTAAAGGAAGACAAATAGTAAATATAGATCCATATTTCGGAGTACTACTCACCTCAATCGTTCCCCCATGGTCCTGAACAATTTTCTGACATATGGGTAGCCCCAGACCTGTTCCTTCAGATTTCGTTGTAAAGAAGGGATTAAAGATTTTTTTCAGGTCTGCATCTTCTATACCCACACCCGTATCACGAACCTCACAAACGGCTAAGTTCCCCACTTTGAACAATCGAATCGTAATATGTCCACTTTCAACCATAGACTGAATGGCATTGTTAATTAAATTTACAAAAACCTGTACCATTTTATTGAAGTCCATTTTCACCAAAAGATCAGGATTATACTCCTTGTATACGATTTGATGTCCTAAAGAGCGGGCTTCGGATTCGGTTAAGGAAATGACTCTATTTAAACACTCGTGGATGGAATATGCTTGATATTGAGAAACATCTGGTTTTGAAAATTGCAGGAATTCAACCGTTAATTTATTCATCCTGCTCACTTCACTAAAGATTAAATCATACCAAGGCTGTATATTATAATTAGCCTCTTTGGAATATTGCAGAAATCCTTGAATGATCGTCAACGGGTTTCTAATTTCATGTGCAAGT